>NZ_BRYH01000001.1:0-170458 GCF_054772055.1 Lacrimispora brassicae
AAAGAAAGCGCCGCCAAATGCCATGGCAGCGCTTTCCCCTTATCTCTGTGCTTCTTTTATTGCTTCGTTTGCTCTGTCCTGAATGGATTTCATGGTGTCTTCCAGTGGCTTTTGTCCCTGGCCGTATAACTGACCTTCTTCTGTATAAATCTGTCCGATGGTGGTATCAGCAGTACCCATGATCTTTTCTCCTAAGTATGCTCTGCTGTTGTCAAACCAGCCTGCCATAAAATCTTCTACTGTTAAGTTGTCATCTTTGAACTTGGGAAGCAGGCTGCTTTCAATATAAGCTTTTGCTTCATCCGCTGTTAAGATCTTGGCAGGAACACGTCCGTAACCTAAGGTATACTTGTTTTCACAAATGGTTTTGATGGCCTCAAATGCCGCCTCTTTGTTCTTAGAGGTCTTGGGAATCCCATAGCAGTTTGTAATTGTCAGGGAAGATAGCTCGGAGCCTTCCGGATAAGGCATTGGAAGGATTCCCAGTTCCCAGTCTCTTGGGTATTTCACCTTGTCAGATAAGGCACTGGCTACCCAGCCGCCGTATACGTACATACCGATGTTGCCATTTACCATAAAGGAGTTATATGGATATGTACCGGAAGCCAGATCCAGGCAGTTTGGCTGGATCTTTAACTCGTTCCCCAGACTGAAGAACCATTTCATTGCATCGGCATATGCCGGATCATCGAAATTAGCGGTTCCGTCTTCCTTGTACGGGGATACGCCCTTCTGGGTTGCCTGCAAATAGTTACATGCAACGTCATCGCTCATAAAGGAGCCCCAGACATCCTTCTCCGGATTGTTTAACTTCTCAGCCGTTTCCACGTATTTTTCCCAGGTCCAGCCCTCTGCGGTGGGATACGGAACATTTGCTTCATCAAAGATCTTCTTATTATAGTAAGTCAGCCAGATATCCTTTTCTGCAGGAATTGCATATGTCTGATCTTTAAATTTTACAGTCAGGCCCCCATATATAGTGTCCATATCATAATTATCTGCTTTTGCAAGCTCATCAATTGGCTCTAAAACAGCAGCATTGTAGAATTCTTCTAATTGAAGCGGAGTTCTGTTTACAATGTCCATTTCTTCTCCGGCCATCAGGCTTACAAGTACCTTGTCCATTTCTCCTGCTTTTGAGGTAGGAGTAATGAAAAATTCTACATTAATTCCTGTTTTTTCTTTGATTAATGCTACCATTTCCTTTGTTTCAGTACCGGTTGCAGCATTATCTGTCAGTGCCCATTTTACTGTTACGCCATCAAATGGCTTATCGCTGTCTGATTTCTCAGCGGTTTCTGTTGTTTTACTGTCCGCATTGGCCTTCGTATTACCGGATTGCCCGCATCCGGCAGTACTTAAAACCATTGTGGCAGCTAAGCTGAAAGCAGCGCCTCGTCTTAATGCACTTTTTAATTTCATTTCTGTTACCCTCCTTTTGTTTATAATCCTATTATAGCTAACATTTTATCTGGTTTATATAGGTTGTATTTTAACTTTATGTGTTATTTTTATCATTCTATAGTTTTTTTTAAATAAAACCGATTTTTTTATTCATATATACCAATAAACGAAAGAGCAGGTTCTATCCTTGAATCTAAAATTTGTATAATCAGTGCATCCGATTCTATCTGGGGAAAGCGGGCAATCTTTTTATAACCAACGGTAGTTCCCCTATATATATTTATAAGGCTTCCATTCCTCATGGATAATATTTCAAAAGCCTCAATTCTCTGGCTTTTTAATATATTTTCTTTTAAGATTACTGCCGAAATCTTTTGGGGAACATTCCAGGAAATCTTAAATTCTGCCTTAGGTCCTTTTCCCTGATAATAAGTTTCATAGTCATCCCATTGCACACCATTTACTGCATTCCATTTATTTTCTTCCTTGACCAGAATTTCAGTTCCTTCTGCCAGGTTATTCCCGTATCTTTTTTGTATTTCCCTGCCCAGCTCCTGCAGCCTTTTTACGTCTTTCTCATGAAGCAGTCCGTTAGGCATAGGAGGAACATTTAAAAGCAGTGTTGTATTTCCCCCTACGGATTTTTCGTAAATATCCATGAGGTTTTCCAAAGACCTAATTTTATCATCCTCTTCCGGATGATAAAACCAGCCCGGCCTTATAGATACATCCACCTCTGCCGGATACCAGATTAGGTGTTGTTCCTGCGCCAAACGTTCCCTGCTTCCTAAATCCTGTTCCATACTGCTTATTACCCTCTGCCTAAAAGACGGATCATCACTATGCTGGCTGAAAGCAGCCACCCGCTCTGCTACAGATACATCTGCCGGTACAACACTCCATTCACTGGTACGGGTATCACCTGCCTCATTGCCGCACCAGCGGACATCCGGCCCGCTTACGGCAATACAGGCATCCGGCATGTAGTTTCTTACGGTATCATAATAACGCTGCCAGTCATAAACCTGTTTTTTGCCATTAGAACCTTCTCCGCAGGCACCGTCAAACCATACACTAAAAATATCTCCATATCCGGTAAGGAGTTCGGTAAGCTGGGCCACGAAAT
This sequence comes from Lacrimispora brassicae, assembly GCF_054772055.1. Taxonomy (NCBI): domain Bacteria; kingdom Bacillati; phylum Bacillota; class Clostridia; order Lachnospirales; family Lachnospiraceae; genus Lacrimispora; species Lacrimispora brassicae. The sequence goes on from NZ_BRYH01000001.1 coordinate 2,531, forward strand.
AATCATCATATGCTTTTCCCTGGCCATAGGTTTCCTGATTCCTATCCCATGGGGAAAGATAAATACCAAATTTCAAACCGGCTTTTTTACAGGCTTTTGCAGCTTCTTTTACAATATCTCCCTTTCCATTCCCATAAGGACTGTACTTCACGGAATGTTTTGTGTATTTACTGGGCCATAAGCAAAATCCGTCATGATGCTTACAGGTAAGGATTGCGCCTTTCATCCCTGCTGCCTTAACAGCTTGTATCCATTGATCTGCATCCATTTGATCAGGGTTAAAGATTTCTGCTGATTCTGTTCCATATCCCCATTCCGTTCCGGTAAAGGTATTCACCGTAAAATGAAAGAATGCATAAAATTCTGTGTTCTGCATCATAACCTGTCTGTCAGACGGAACAATTTTTATAAGTCTTTCATCTGATTGTTTCATTTTTACTCTCTTTTCTACCAGTAGGCCTTCCACTGTCCAGTCATCCGCACAAGTGCTTCTGTATAAAAGTAATCCCCCCATAGGGTACATTCATCAACGCCACTATCCTTTACCGTATTATAAGGAGAACTTTTGGCATAGGTGGAATGAAGCAGTATTCCGTTGGTATCTTCACCGGAACGGTACAAACAGTGCTGCGTCAGTGCCTTTAATAAACATTTTGCATGGTGCAATATACCTTTTGCTTCGTCTGGTTCCAGATAGTTTGCCATTTCAAGCATTCCGCAGGCTGCTATTGCCCCGGAAGAAGAGTCTCTCGGTTCCCTGCTGCCATCTGTAAAGTCAAAATCCCAATAAGGTACCAGATCCTTGGGTAAATGCTCCAGAAAACAGGCCGTAAGCTTTCGAAAGCTTTCCATATACATTGGGTCAGGACAGTATTTATAAGCGATTGCCGAGCCATATATTCCCCATGCCTGGCCCCTTGCCCATATGGAACCGTCTCTATGCCCTTGAGCCGTTACTCCGCCAACCGGATTTCCAGTCTTTGGGTCAAAATAATAGGTGTGGTATGTAGAAGAATCTTCACGGACTATATATTTCATAGAGGTTCGAATATGGCGAAGTGCGGTTTCACTGTATTTTGTATCCTTTGTTTCCTCTGACGCCCAAAATAACAGGGGCATATTTAAAAGACAATCAATAATTAACCGGTATTCCTTTGGATCCCCCAGCTTTCCCCAGGCCTGAAAAAATTCCCCCTTATGCTGAAACCGGCCCATCAGGTTATCCGCTGCCATCAGTGCAGCTTCTCTTGCCGGCTTGTCACCGGTAAGTTTATAGGCTGCCACACAAGAGGGGGTATATAAAAATCCCATATCATGATGATCTACTACAATTCTTTTGACCATGCGTTCCCGGAAGCCTGGTACTTTATAAAGGGCGGCTTCCTTAAAAGCCGCCTCCTTTGTCTGTTCATATGCCAGCCATAGCTGTCCGGTCCAAAATCCATTGGTCCAGTCATTGTTTTCTGCAGCAGGGTATATCTGGCTGATGCTGCTTGCTGCCGGGAAACTATCATAAAATACAGAAACATTATTTCTAATCCGGGCAATCACATGATTCAGGGCATTATGTGCTTCCTCTGCCGTGATTGCCTCATATGTCTCAAGTGTTTCCTTTGTCTGCATACTGGTAATGGGTCCTTTCTAATCTTGTAAGGTTGAAAGAAAAACATCTTTCAGCTTCATTCATTCGTATACAAAAATGAAAACCACAAAATATCATTTGCCTTTAACTGCATAGAAAATTCTTTGCCATTTCCGTCATAAATCACGGTTTCCTGAGGCTCATACGTGTTGTTTACGATACAATATTTGCCTGTAGCCGGATAATAATTGACTTCCACGTTATAGTTGCTGCTGTACCATTTCTTCATCTCAAGCTCCATACCTGCCGCCCAGAAAATCGCCCGGTAAAGCATTCTGGAGTTTTCAAAGGAATAGGGGATTCCGCTGATATATACGCTTCTTCCGTCTCCGAACCCGTTGACAGCCATCTGAACATCTTCCCCGTCTTTCTTTAAAACCTCCGCTCCTGTAAGGGCATAGATGTTCTTCATCCCCTCCCCGAAGTCAATGGTTTCAGAGGAATCTTCCGTAATAAAATGGCTGTGCTCTTCCCAGTTGTACTTATCCGTTGACAGAGAAAAACCAACTTCTTTATTTACGCCCAGCACATTTGCCATAGTAAAGTACCTGCCCTGATATTCACAGGCAGACGGCTCTCCCACTCCGATCAATCCGCCTCCCTGGGCCACAAAGGCCTTTACAGCGCTGCTGATCTTGGGATCGGTCCAATAGGACCCGCCGCTGGGAGCCGTATAGGCGTCACCTACATTGATGACCACTTTGCATTTCTTTAACACATCCGGATCTTTGATCACATCCTCAAAGCTGATAAATTCCACGTCAAAAGGCATTCCGCTTAAGGCTTCCAGCACTCCGGCATAGGAATAAGTCTGCTTATAATCAATGGCATGGGCAACCATATGGGTTCCCCAGGAACGGATCTTTCCCCAGGAATTCAGCACTCCCACCTTAAAATGGCTGTAAGGGCTTTGTCCTCCCACATTCTCATAAAGAAGGCGGAATTCATCGCAGACTTCTTCAATGTATTGGATAAACTCAGGAAATTCCAGGGCCAGCTTTAAATATCCGCCATAGCCGATCCGGTCCACCGGTTTTCTTAAGATGGCCCGCCTTGCTGTCACCCAGTTTACTTTTGCCTCTTTTACCGGATCTCCCCCTTCGCAGAATACATCCGGGAAGAAGTAAGGGAGAAAACGGCCTTCCGTGTAGTTTACTCCCGGGATATCGGAAATCAGGCGAAGGGTGGTACCGTTGCCCACACTTCCCACTACCGCATCCAGCCCTACGTTTTTAAAATACTCTCCAAAGGGTTCCGTTCCGATCCAGTGATCCCCTAAAAACATCATGGCTTCCTTGCCGTGATTGTGGCAGATGTCCACAAGGACCTTCATAAGCCTGGAAACTTCTCTCTGCTGAAATTCCTGGAAATCCCGGAACTCCTTAGAAGGCACCCGGTTGGTGTTGTTATGGTATCCCTGGTCAATGATATATTCCGGGCGGAAGGGGTACCCTGCCTCTTTTTCAAACTGTTCTAAAATATAGGGGCTGACGCTGGCGCTGTATCCAAACCAGTCAACGAATTTTTCTTTTGCATATTCATTAAATACAAGGGTGAACTGATGAAAGAAGGTTGTAAAACGCACCACATTGCTGTCCGGGTTTTCTTCCATCCAGCGGTTTAACTTTTCGATCACATGGTTCTGGGTCTTTGGCTGGCGTACGTCAAAGGTGATCTGGTGTTCCACATCCTGCCAGTCATTGGTGATGAAATTATACATATGGACCGGATCCCAGATGATGAAGGCAAGGAAGCTTACCGTATAATCGTGATACTGCTCCGGAAGAGAAATAATGACCTCCTGGGTATTTTCCTCATATTCCCATGCCTGGGCAGCCAGGGGTTCCCCTGTGGTACGGTCCACAACCTCCCACCAGCGCTTTATGTCATGAAGGGTATTGGGCCTTAACTGGTCCTTGTAGAGATGTTTCATCAAGGGAATGCGAAGTCCGCCTTCATCCATTGCCGTATAAAATTCCGTCATCAAATATACCTGCTGGACTTCCTCCGGGTTGGCCATGGCCCAATGGTTGTCCTTTCTGGTGGTATAATAGGTGGAGTAAATTTTGACGGGCATTTTCTTAAGCTCCTCCGGCATATCTGTCCCATCACAATCCCGCAGGGCATCGGCTCCCCACCGTTTGGCAATCTCTTTTGTCTCCTGTATCATATCCACATCAGTGGGAACAGTGACTCTTCCGGTAAGTTTTCTTTCCATCTTATATCCCCTTTCGATCTCATCTTTTTTAATTCCAAAGGCTTTTTAACCTGCCTTATGTTTCATGTATTATCCCTTCACACCAGAAGAAGCAACGCCTTCGATGAAAAACTTCTGGCAGAACAGGAAGGCCACCAGAATTGGCAGCAGCACAGCCGTTGCCGCAGCCATCTGCGTTCCATAATCCTGGATCAAGCCGGAGGAGAAAAGCTTTACTCCAACAGACAGCATCTGCTTATCCATGGTTGATATGTACAGATACGGCCCCATGTAGTCGTTCCAGGACCATGTAAAGGAAAACAGGGCCATGGTCGCAATGGCCGGTTTTGCCAACGGGAAAATAATTTTCCAATAAATGCGCAAATGGCCGCAGCCGTCAATTTTTGCCGCTTCACTGAGAGAGTCCGGAATGGAAACAAAAGACTGGCGCAGCAAGAATACAAAATACACATCAACACAGCTTGGCAGGATCAGCGACCACATGGTATCCAGGATATGCAGATTTTTAAAGATCATGTATCTGGGTATGATCATAATATCGCTGGGTATCATCATGGCTGACAGCAGTATGAGAAATATCACGTCTTTTCCCTTAAATTTAATTCTTGCAAATCCATATGCCGTAAAGCTTACAAAGAATATCTTGATTATAATGGTAAGGGCCGTCATGACCACCGTATTAAAATACCATTTTTGAAAGTTATAAATACCGTTTGTAAATAATGACTGAAAGTTCATCAGAGTGGGGTTTTCCGGAATCAAATGCCATGGGAATTTCATGACCTCTCCGCTGACCTTAAAGGAAGAGGAGATCATGAACAGGAACGGAAAATTAGATGCCAGCCCGATCAACAGGATAAAAACTGTAACTGCTATCTTTATACTTTTCTTTTTGTTTGTCATTGATGATCCCTCCCTTAATAATTAACCCATTTTTTCTGTCCGCGCCACTGGATAATCGTTACGATCATGACCAGCACAAACATGACGAAAGCCATTGCACTGGCCAGACTGGTTTCAAATTTTGTAAATGCGGTACGGACAATATTTACGGACATTACGGTAGTCGCCTGTCCCGGTCCCCCCTCGGTAAGGGCCTGTATGCAGGTAAAGTTCTGGAAGGAACCGATAATGGAGCTGATTACCAGGAAAAAGGTGGTGGGAGAAATCATTGGTATGATAATATTGCGGATCCGCTGCCATTTTGTTGCCCCGTCAATCTGCGCCGCTTCCAACAGCTCAGAGGGCACCTCCTGCAGCGCTCCAAGATAAACCACCATGTTAAGGCCAACGCCCTTCCATACAGAAATCATGGCCACCGTTGGAAGAGCCAGCTTTAAATTCAGTAAAAGCAGCGGCGGGTCAAATCCCATGTTTCTTAAAGCAAGGATTATGGGACTGTTATTACCAAGCAGTACCTTAAAAATCACGGCCACCGCCACCATATTGGATACATAGGGCATAAATACCATGGAACGCATGGCTTTTTTCATATAGACTCCGTTGTTCAGCATAAATGCCAGCACAAATCCAAGAATCATGATAAGGGGTACATATACCAGAGAATATTGAAAGGTTCTTATGAGGGATTCCATGATTTCCTTGTTGGTGAATACCTTTATAAAGTTTTGAAACCCTACAAATTTCAAGTTGTCCAACCTGGTAATATATTTCATGTTTAAAAATGACATCACAATTGCAATAACAAAAGGAATGCCTGTGAAAACAGTGAAAAAAATCAGGTAAGGAGAAATAAACAGCCACCCATACCTGTCTTCTTTTTTCTGGGCTGTGGATGTCTTTACTTTTGTTTTGGATACTGGTGCTTTTTCCTTGTTCATGGGCCTGCCTCCCGCTTTTTATTTTAGGAGAAAGGCTCATGGAAATATAACCTTTCTCTTACTTATATTCTAACGGATTTTTTCCCAATAAACATAGGCCGATTTTTGTATTTGTTGGTTATTTTCGCTTTTTACACTTTTTTATCTGTTTTTCCTGTCAATTTGAAATTCGCAATCCGCTTCGCTACTTGATGAGGTTAAATTGCCGTGGTCGTCAATGTCCTCTCTGGTGATCCTGGGAATCCTTATGACGGTCAGGGTTCCTGCATCTTTTTTGCTGTAGATGGAAACAGCCCGGTCCACCCCAAAATACAGATTGATTCTGGATTCTATGCTGTGAAGTCCGATGCCGGTGCTGCGCCTGTTCTGCTCTTCCTCTTCCTTTCTTACTTTCCCAAAACGGATCTGATCCCGGACTTCCCTTAATTTCTCCCTGTCCATGCCGCGGCCGTTATCCATTATTTTTATCATGACCCAATGGCCTTTTTCCTTGACCGTAAGACGGATCATCATGGGCTGCTTTAAACCTGTCATTCCATAGAGAAAGGAATTTTCCACCGCAGGCTGCAAAATTATCTTTAAGGAAAACAGTTCATGGATCTGCCGCATGTCCGTCTTAAGATCAAATTCAAAATCTTCCTTATAACGGTTTTTCTGGATCTTTACGTAAGCCATGAGATGCTCGATTTCATGTTCCATTGGGACGATCACCTGCCCTCCGCTGATGGATAAGCGGTACATCCGTCCAAGGGAAGCGGCCGTCCGCCCAATGTCCGGCCGTCCCGCCTCATTGGACATCCATACGATGTTTTCCAGGGTATTATAAAGAAAATGAGGATTAATCTGGCTCATGAGCACTTCCAGCTCCAGCTCCTTTTTCTTCCGGTCAGACTGCAGGCCTTCAATGATATGGGTATTGATCCGCTCCAGCATGGAATTGTAATAACGGATCATATCTCCCACTTCGTTCTTCTGCTTTACCTCAACATAGGCATTTAAGTTTCCGCCGTACACCTCCTTCATGGAGGCATTCAGCTTCCCAATAGGATCCATGAAGCTTTTGTATAAATAAAAGATCATCATGGTGCAAAGGCCCACACATGCCACCATGACCAGGAATATCCTGTAGTACAGCACATCCACTTCCTTTGTCACCGATTTTACAGGAACCACCATGACGATCTTCCAGTCATTGACGTCGGAGGCCTTTACCTGGATCATCTGATTTCCCAAAGCCGCCCACCCTTCGTTCAACTCTCCTGTCTGTTCCAGGATCTCCCCCTTTAGCTTCTCTGAGAGCCCTCCTGCCTCCACAGCCTTTTCATTGCTGGAGGAAATCAGGCTGCCGTCCTCTGTGATCACGTAAATATCGCCGGGAACGGATTCCGCCAGTTCCCTGTATTGTTCATAAATATCCTGCTCTTTTAAGGCAAACAACTGCACATACTCATATTTTCCCTTTTCCCAGGAATAGATCCTCCGGATGCCCATGACAGCCTTTCTATCCCTGACCTTATCGGGCCGGTCGCTGAGAAGGAAATTATCCTGGAGGGGAAACCAGCGGAATTTCATCAAAAGGTCGGGATCTTCAATATTCATGGACCGCAGCTTCCTGATCACCTCTTCTGTGTCATTATTGGGGTCCAGAAAATTAAACAATTCTCCCTTATACGTATATATGGCGCTGATCCTCACCCGCTGGTTCAGCATGTCATAGGCCCCGAATATGTTGCTGTAAATCCTGACAATATCAAGCTTTTTATACATGGGTTCAAGAGGGGAATATTCCTTTTCAATGTATTTATTTAACTGGTCATTGGCCGCGAAATTATCGGAGACACTGTAAATGTCCTGAAGCTTTGCATCGATCTTATTGGCAATATCCGTGATCCGGCTCTGGGTTGTGCGCATGTACTCCTGTTTCATGACTTTCCGCGTATGCCAGAACAGCATGGTGATGATCACCATGACCGGGATCAGCACCTGCAAAATGCCATACAGCATCCTGCGTTTTAAACCGATATTTCTTTTTTTTGCCTGCCCCTTTTCCCTATTCATTTTCATTGTTTTTCTCTCCGCTGCCGCCTTCCGGCTGGAGGATATTCCGGTACTCTTTCGGACTTATCCCATACTTTTTCTTAAACAGCTTAATGTAGTTGGATACGTCGGCCCAGCCCATTTCCTGGGAGATTTCATATATTTTCAATGCAGGGTCAGAAAGAAGTTTTCTGCTTTTTTCCAACCGCTTTGTAATGATATAATCGCTGAAATTGCAGCCAAACTCATTTTTAAATATTTTAGAAATATAGGCGGAATTCTTATGAACCTTTGTCCCCACATATTCCAGGGATATCTGGTTGGAATCATACTCCCCATCCACGATCTCCCTGATTTTCTGGGCAAGGCTGGTCTGGCTCTTCCATTCTCCTCTCATGCCGGCCATTTCCCTGGAGACCTCCCGAAGGATCCTGGATAAAAACTCTTTTTTCTCCTTCAGGCTTTTTAGAGGATAGATGCCGGTATAGGTGCAGTCCAGCTTTTTCATCACTTTTTCCAGCCGGACGCCGTAACGCAGCAAGGCCCGGGACAGATTAAATAAAAGCTCAAGACTTAAACGGTTGATATAATCATAATCCAGAATCACCTTTCCCTTAAATGCAGAAAAGATATTATCTAAAATGTCCTCCGCCTTGTTTTCCTCCTGCTCCATGATTTCCTTTAAAATCTGGTCCGTATCAAAGGAAATTGCGTGGTAATCAAAATCTGCTTCCTGTATCTCTTTATAGGTCACGACCAGGTTCTTTCCTTCGCTGTATATCTTCTGGCTGACACAGCATTTGGCCTGTTCATAGCACTGGGGAAGCATCTGAAAATCCGTATAAAAGTTGCTGACACCGGCATATATGGGAATGCCGCTCTCTTCTAAAACCGATTCCCCCATCTGCCTTACATAGGCATACAGCTCCTCTTCTGAGGGTTCCTGCCCGGCGCTTAAGATTCCGGTTATTTTCTCCTCAAAGTTCCAGATATAGGTTCCGTCAATGCCTTCCTTTAAGGCCCTTTCATTCAGAATCTTTTCTACCTTCATTTGATCTTTATAAAAGCCATTCTTATCTTCCGTACCTGGGACATCCAGATGGACCAGCACCACTCCGTACCAGTTTTCTCCCTGGCGGAAAAATTCTTCCTCCATCTCTTCCTCATGATAGCCATACCCTTTGATCAGGGCATTGTATTTCCTTCTAAGCTTTAAGCTTCTGCTCTCTTTGTATGCTGACTTTAATTCTCTTTCTTCTAATTCCTTTTTCCCTTCCTCGTCAAGACGCGCTTTTATTTTGCGGAAGGTCACCTCAAACTCATCAAGGTCCGTGGGCTTTAGGAGATATTCCATGACCCGGTTTTTAATGGACATCTGCAAATATTCAAAATCATTATATCCACTTAGGATGATGATCTTGATTTCCGGGTAATGCTGGTTTAAATGCTGCATCAGCTCCACCCCATCCATTTCCGGCATCCGGATATCGGAAAGCACCACATGAGGCTTGTCCTTTTCTATCTGTTCCAGGGCCTCTATTCCATTGCCGCAGACACCGCTTATGACAAATCCCCATGTTTCCCATTCAATGCTGTTTGCGATCCCATATGCAATCGACTTTTCATCTTCCACCACCAATAGTTTATACATCTCATACCTCCCTCCCGCCATATTATATAAGAAATTCCCATATCTTTTTAAGCTTCTTTTCCGTTTGCAAGCGGTTCCATTGTCTTATGCTTTCCAGGCTGATCCAGGCTTTTTTACTATGACCGGGATTCCTGCCACCACTTCCATCACCACATGGGAAATTTCCGCGATTCTCCGGTTGATCTCCCCAAGAACCTTCCGGTAAGCCATGGTTTCCTGGCCGTAAGTGTCCCCGTCGGAAAAAACCTCATTTGTCACGATGATGAAGTGTCCGGCCACTTCCTCTGTTTTCCTGATCCCTGTAAGGATCTCCTCCACCGCCAAAGCTCCCTCCATGGGCGGAGCCTCTCCCTCTTCTCCCAGGCCAAAAAGCTCATTGGATACCAGATTGGACATGCATTCCAAAAGAACTGTTGAGGGCTGTTTCCTGCTGATATCCAGCTTAAGCCCCTTTAGATCCCGGTAGCATTCCAGAGTTTCAAACTGTTTTTCTGCCCTCATCTGCCTGTGCCGCTCAATCCTGCGCCTGCATTCCTCATCCCAGGGCTTCATGGTGGCAATGTAGATCCGTCTGCCCTCTCCCAGACTCATAACCAGGCTTTCCGCATATTCTGATTTTCCGCTTCCGCTTCCTCCCACAACCAAAGTGATCATGATTCGCCTCCCATGGGCTTATACGCTTCAATATGTACGTCTTCAAAGGAACTCATTTTTGTATAGACACTGACCGCCATATCAAGAAGGGGGATCCCGGCCACTGCCCCGGTTCCTTCTCCCAGGCACATGCCTGCCTGTATGAGAGGCACAAGCCCCAGCTCATCAAGAAGCAGCCTGCCTGCAGGCTCCGCCGATACATGAGATGCCAGCATATAGTTGCGGCAGCCCGGATAAATGCAGTCTGCCGCAAGGGCTGCTGCTGCGGAAATAAATCCGTCCACCAGCACCGGTATCCGGTAAATGGCTCCGCCTAAAAATACGCCTGTAAGCCCTGCCACATCAAAGCCTCCCACGCAGGCAAGGACATCCACCGCATCCCGGCATACCGGGCCGTATGTTTCCACGGCTTCCTTAATAACTCCAAGCTTTCTCTTTAAGCCCTCGTCATTTAATCCTGCCCCTCTTCCGGTCAGAACTTCCGGCGCTTTATTCAGAAGCATGGAAGCGACCGCGCTGCTGGTGGTGGTATTTCCGATTCCCATTTCTCCGGTTGCGATCAGTTGATAACCTGCTTCCGCCAGTTCCCGGACCAGCTTGATGCCTGTTTCTATGGACCGGACCGCCTCTTCCCGCTTCATGGCAGGCTCTCTGTGGAAATTTTTTGTTCCGTAAGCGGTTTTCCTGGATATAAGGGGGTAACGGGAACCGGAAACCAGGTCCCTGGCAACTCCTATATCCACCGGGAACACATCCACTCCTGCCTGTTCTGCCATAATGCAGACGCTGCTGTCTCCTCTTGTCATGTTCTCAGCTACAAGGGCGGTCACTTCCCTTCCAGTCTGGGTGACCCCTTCCTCCACGATTCCATTGTCCGCGCACAGGATGACAAGGGCCCGTTTGTCCATGCCCACCTTTGACGTTTCCCTTATTCCCGCCATCTTTACGATGTCATCTTCCAGGACGCCTAAGCTGTTCAGAGGCTTTGCCACCTGGGCCCACCGCTTACGGGCCATTTCCATTGAAGAGACATCAAGGGAACGTATTTGCAGGACATATGTCTGAAGTTCTTCATTCATCGTCTGGATCCCTTCCCTTTAAAGGCTTTTCGTACAGCTTAAACCAGTCAAGTCCATAGGCTCCGTAGCCTAAATCTGCGATCCCTGCGTATTGATATCCCATTTGTTCATAAAGACGGATTGCAGGCTCATTGTTTTCATAAACGTCAAGACGGATTGTTTTTCTTCCCTCTTCCAGTGCTTTCTTCTCTGAAAACTCCAAAAGGGCTTTGGCAATTCCGGATTTTTGGAAGTCTGGATGGACTAAAAGCGTATGGATGACCGCTACCTTCTCAGGGTCTGCCACAAGCCTCCAGGATACCGTATCATATCCGTTTTCCTGCTTCTGGTTGACGATTACAGAGCCTGCGATCCTGCCGGATAAACGGGCCACATAAAGAGTTCCTTTCCCTATACCCTCCTGGGCATCAATCCGTGCGGGGTAAATTCCCTTTTTCCAGCCCGGATAATTGGTATGGCTCTCCAGATATTCATTTACCAGATCATATAGATCCGATATTTCATCTATATCGCCAACCCTGCTGGGCAAAATTTCCAAATCCTTATTCATCTCGCTTCCTCCTTTGATTCCCTTTCCTTTATAATTTTGCAGGCTTCTACGAAACGTTCCGGCAAAGCAGGGTTGGAGGGATAATAAAAATGAGGAAATCCCGCCAACAGATTCCTTTCTCCATGAACACAGTCCCAGCTTTTGTTCCCGCCTGGTTTTTTTGCTTCCATACAGGCGCCGTTGCTGGTGCTGTCCCAATAGTGGAATTCATGTCCCCGTATGGATTCCCCCTTCTTTAAAAACCGGGTATCCTCTCTGGGAAACATCTCAATATAGCCAAACCGTAACAGGCGTTTGGTAGGAAACGCCCTTCCGTGTATAATACCTGCCATAGGATAGGTTTTATGGTCTTTTGTCTCCAGTTCTTCCTGAAGATACAGGAATCCTCCGCACTCAGCCAGTATGGGAAGGTCACGCTCCCAGGCTTTCCTTATTTCCCTGATCATGGATTCATTTTCCCACAGCTCCCTGCCGTAAAGCTCCGGATATCCCCCGCCAAGCAAAAGGCCGCAGATACCAGGAGGAAGGCTTTTATCGTGGATTGGACTAAAAGGTATGAGCTTTGCTCCCATTTCTTCAAGAAGCTTTAAATTCTCCTGATAATAAAAGCAGAAAGCCTCATCAATGGCTATTCCTATGAGCACTTCCTTCTCCGGGGCAGTCTGGAAAACCCGTTTTTTTGATCTCCCTTTAGGAAGCGGCAGTGGTTTCGTATCCTGGGCCAGCTTTATAAGTCCGTCTATATCTATTGTGGCTTCCAGTTTCATGGCCAGCTTATAAAGCTGGTCTTTCAGCCCCTCCAATTCTCCCGGAAGAACCAGGCCTAAATGACGGCTGGCAAAAGACCCTTCCTCACATTCCGGCAAATATCCGTAAACATCCACTCCCAGTTCTTCCATCGCCGGCCTCAGCCGTTCCGCCATAATGGAAGAAGTCCGATTTAAGATCACGCCCTTTATATGGCTGTTTTCCTTGTATTCCAAGAAGCCTTTCACCACTGCAGCCAGGGACAGGCTGGCCCCTTTGCAGTCTAAGACCAGAACAACAGGCGTATCCAGGACACAGGCCACCTCATAGGAACTTGCCTGGGTGGTATCTCCCCCCACTCCGTCATAATACCCCATGACCCCTTCGATGACGGAAATCCCGGCTCCCTTTGCCTGGTCTGAAAACTGCTCCCTGACCTGCTCTTCATTCAGGAAAAAAGTATCCAGATTTCCCCCATCAATGCCAAGCACATATTTATGGAACATGGGATCAATATAATCCGGACCGCACTTAAAGGACCGGCAGGACAGCTTTCTTAAAAGGAATGCATTTAAAAGCCCGCAGGTCATCATGGTTTTTCCGCTTCCGCTTTTCGGGGCTGCAAGCATCAGCCTGGGACGGGAATCATTCAAGGATATTCCTCCCTTCCCCGCCAAAGGAAATCACATATACCGGATTCTGTCCCATCATCATATGGTAGTCTCCTGCTTCCCTTCCTCTGGATATCTGAACCTGCAGGATTTCAGCCGCGACAGAATGATTCTTCAGCCAGGAAAGAACTTCTGCCAGGGACTCCAGGGCGATTGTATTGATCACGATCCTGACTTCCGGATTCTTTTTTAATACCAGGGAGAGCACCTTGTCCATGGATCCTGAGGTTCCGCCGATAAATACGTGGGAAGGGGCTTCCAGAGAGGACAATGCCTCAGGTGCTTTCCCTTCAACGATCTCCAGGCAGCCTGCTGCGAATTTTTCCTTATTGGCCCTTATTAAGTCTATGGCTTCCGCCTTCTTTTCGATGGCATAGACCCTTCCCCCGGCAAGATACCGGGAGGCTTCTATGGACACCGAGCCGGTTCCGGCTCCAATATCGTACAGGATGGAATCCTGATCCAGCTCCAGTTTTGATATGGACACGGCCCTGACCTCGCTTTTTGTCATGGGCACATCTCCCCGGATAAACAGTTCATCTCTCATATAATTGCCTCTTCAAGGTTAAAAGACGTTTTCTTTCAACCTTACCTTTCAATCAATACTGCCGACAATATGTCAAAATCCTGCCCTTCCAGTTCCCCCGGCGTTCCAACGGTTATCCGTTCATCGGGGTAGGAAAGCCACTGGCCCACAGACAGCCTGACTTGGCAGAGCCCATGGTCCATAAGGGTGCGGCACAGGCTTCTCACCGTATTCGTCCCGTCCAGCAAAACGAATACCCTGGAATGAACGCTCAATTCCTTCATGATGTCACAGGTCCTGCCGTGAAGACTTACAAGTCCCACATCCTCCCAGCCGGTTTTCAGCCTGGAACATAAATAGGAAACCGATGATATACCCGGCAAAATCTCCGTATCATATTTTTGGCCATTGGGATCCGCCATCAGTGATTTTGCCATCTTTTTTGCCCCGCTGTAAAAGCCCGTATCACCGGAATACAGGATCCCGATCCTGGTAAACTCCTTGTGCTCTTCAAGCCAGGGAAGGATGTCCCTGCTGGTATAAAAGGGCTTTTTAACGGCATGGGGAATTGCAGCAGAAATGCCGGAGAGCATCCGCTCCGCACCGAATACCACATGGCATTGCTTCAATTCCTTCCATGCCCTTATTGTCATCTGGTCCTCTCCGCCCATGCCGGTTCCTATCAAAAATACCTTTCTCTTTTCAGGCTGCCTACATCCAGGCATATCCTGGCTCCGGTCACCTTCTTCTTTATCCTCAGATAAAAGCTTCTTTGCATCCCTGACCGTGATCCCTTTCTCCTGTCCCGGACGCCCGATGACAACTGCCGTGATCCCGCATTCCGCTGCCGCCTCCAGCTTTTCCGGAAAGCCTCCCGCAGTTCCGGCCTCCTTTGTCACAAGACAGCTAATGTCATACTGTCTTATCATGGCCCGGTTCATTTCCGCTGTAAAAGGGCCCTGCATGCCGATCAGGTGCTTTCCCTTAAATCCCATCTCCTCACAGGCAGAGATTACAGACAGGGTTGGGAGCACTCTGGCATAAACCCGTTCTTCCCAGGAATCCAGGCTGGTGAATGCAGAAAGTTCCTTGCTTCCCGTTGTGACAAGAATGTTTCCAGGCACGTTGTGCAAAGCCAGAACAGCTTCCTTTAAGTCACTGACCCACAGGATTCTTCCTTCCTTCTGCTCCTCTGGTTCCGGCCCCTGGGAAGACTCCCTTACGATCCTTTTACAGGATACTCCTGTCCGTTCACAGGCGGAACGTATATTTTCACTTGCCAGGGTGGCATAAGGGTGAGTGGCATCAAGGACAAGAGTGATGCCCTTTTCTTCTATAAACCCTTCCATCTCATGGGCATCCATGGGGCTTTCATGGATACGGAGATACTTGCTCTCCAGAAGAACCGCCCTTCCATATCCGGTAGCAACGCTGACCCATGCGTTGATCTCTTTTTCATGGCAGTATTCCGCCAGGATCCGGCCCTCCACAGTACCGCCAAAAATCAGAACCCTACACATTTTTGTAGCCTCTTGGCGTTACCATTCTTCCGTTTATCAACTTTGTCATTGAATTTCCTATATAAACGGTGGTAAACATATCTGTCTGGGTATCTCTTAATTGTTCCAGGGTCATGACCGATATTTCCTCCTCTTTCCTGCCAATATTTTTCACAAGGCCGCATACCGTTTCTGGACTTTTATACTCCATGACGATCTCACAGGCCCGCTTCAAATAACCGGCTCTCTTTTTGCTGGAAGGATTATAAAGACAGATTACCATATCCGCCCAGGCGGAAGCCCTGAGCCTCTCTTCAATTAATTCCATTGGGGTCAGCAGGTCGCTTAGGCTGATCACTGCAAAATCATGGCCAAGAGGGGCACCTAATACGGCTCCCCCGCTTAATGCCGCAGTCACCCCCGGTATGATCTCAATCTCAAGTCCTTCCTCTGACCGGGCCATTTCAAGAATCAGTCCGCTCATGCCGTAAACTCCTGAATCTCCGCTGCACACCATGGCTGTAATTTTCCCCTCTTTCGCCTGGTCAATGGCCAATTGGCACCGTTCCTGCTCCCTGCGCATGGGCGTGGAAAGCATCTCCTTATGGGGGAAATGCTCTTTGATCAAGTCTATATATACGGTATACCCTACAATGATTTCACTCTCTTCCAGCGCCTTTGCTGCCCTTACGGTCATATCCTCATAGGAACCTGGCCCGATCCCTATTACGTAAAGCTTTCCCGATTTTGTCATAATTTGCCTCCTAATGAATCAAACGGATATCTTTCAACCGTTACTTTCCAATCTAAGACAGCCACGGCTGCCGTGACTCCCTCTGCCGCCTGTTTTCTTGCCAGGAGTTTGCCGCCTCCCAGTTCCTTTACACAGGCGAGGGCCGCCCGTTCGCACACGTTATCCACTCCTGTTACCTGCTTTACAAAAGAGGAGGAAGAAAATTCCCCTTCCATTTCTCCAAGGACCACTGCCGGATAAGTATAAAACGGGACTCCCTTTGCGGCAGTAAATTGGCAGATGCCCTCTTCTTCCTTCTTAATATCAATGCTAGCACAGGCAACCAGGCCTTCAAGAGATAAGTTCCATTCCTTGAAAAGCCGGACCACGACTCTTTCTATGGTTTCAGCCGAAACCCCTTTTCTGCATCCGATTCCCAGAACCAGGAGCCTTGGAACCAGCCTTAAGGCCCCCCCAAGCGCTTCCTCCCCTGCCTCCTCTTTTATGGTGATCCAGAGATTTGCCCGGAAAGCTTTCCCTGGAACAAGCCCGGGAGGCAGCTTTCCTGAAACCGGAAAATCGCAGTGAAATCCCACGCTTTCCCCCTTAAGGATGGCAGAGGAGATCTCTTTTATTTTTTTTAATTCCGTGATGACAAGCCCCTGTTCCTTAGCAAACAGGTCCACTGCAAATTTCCCGTGGTTGTCTGTAGCCGTGGTAATGACCGCCTGAGCGCCTGCCAGCCCTGCCAGCCGCTCCGCCAGTTCATTGGCCCCTCCCAAGTGTCCGGATAAAAGAGAAATGGAAAATCTGCCCATATCGTCCATGACCACCACCGCCGGGTCCTCCGCCTTGTTCCTTAGAAAGGGGGCGATTGCCCGGACAGCAATGCCTGCTGCTCCTATGTACACGATCCCATCCTTCTGTGAAAACTGCTCCTCTGTCCACTGTGACAGGGATGTGGAAACAGGGATCATAAGATCCCCGTCAGGACAGGACTTTATAAGGGCTTCCGGTCCATATCCCTCACAGGGCTGGCCGGTCTTTAATAATTCTTTCACAAGCTTTGCACAAAGCCTGACTCCTGCCTCTGTAAAGCAGATGATGGAAAGCCTCATCCTTCCTCCTCCGTTCCCTTCCGGTATTCTGTTGTGAAAACCGGATCATAAAGCCTGGAACGTTCATAACCGTTCTGGGCCACCGCATTGCCTACAAGGATCAGAGCCGTCTTTTTAATATTCTCCCGTCTGGCACTGGCGCTTAAGCTTTCTACCGTGCAGATTAGGGTCTTTTCCTCCTCCCAGGTGGCCTTATAGACAATGGCGGCAGGAGTATCCGGAAAATAACCGCCTTTTATCAATTCCTCTGACAGCTCATCTAACATTCCGGTACTTAAAAAGATCACCATGGTGGCTCCATGGGCCGCAAAGGAAGCGATGGATTCCCGCTCCGGCACAGGTGTCCTGCCTGCCATCCGGGTGATGATCACGCTTTGAGTCACATTTGGAAGGGTATATTCCATCTTAAGGGAAGAGGCCGCACCGCAAAAAGAACTGACTCCCGGACATACGTCATAAGGAATCCCTCTTTTCTCCAGGGCATCCATCTGTTCCCGTATTGCTCCGTAAATACAGGGATCTCCTGTATGAAGCCTGACGGTCATCTTTCCTTCCCGCTCCGCCGCTTCTATAACGGCGATCACCTCCTCAAGGATCATTTTTGCGCTGTCATAAACCTGGCACAAGGTCTTTCTATGTTCCAAAAGGGCGGGGTTTACCAAAGAGCCTGCATAAATGATCACATCTGCCCTGCCAAGCAGCTCCTTGCCTCTTACTGTAATTAAGTCCGGTGCTCCCGGACCTGCTCCTACGATATGTACCATAACTACCTCACAATCACCAAAGAATAATAGCCGGCATCTTCCGGAATCTCTTCCAAAGTACCATAGATCCGTTCATCCGGCATTCCGCAGTTTTCCACCATTTCGGCACTGGCTCCGTATTTTCTCAGTTCTTCTTTCACTGCCCCCATCTGCCTGCCAGCCTTCATAAGCACCTTTACCCCTGAAAGCTTTAAGGCATCCTTTATCTGGTAAGAAGCCGGGATGATATGAAGCTCCTCTGCCCCTGATACAAGAGGAATTCCAAGCCTTGCCGCTACGGCGCAGAAGGAGGGAATCCCGCTTTCCAAGCGGGTGGAATAGCCTTCCTTCCAAAGCCGTTCCCAAAGATAGGTAAAGGTGGAATAAATGCTTACATCACCCAGGGTGATAAATCCCACATCATCTCCCCTGTCCAAACACTCCATCACCGCCCTGGCCGCCTTATCATGGCTTTCCCCAAGGACATTTTCATCCTTTGTCATGGGCATGTGCAGAAGGAGACATTCCTTTTCCTCGATTTCCGGCACTGCCTGCCTGGCGATCTGATACGCCGTACACTGTTCTTTATTTTTATGGGGAATGGCAATGACCTTTAATTCTCTGATCCTTTTTACCGCTTTTAATGTCATAAGTTCCGGATCTCCCGGCCCTACTCCGATCCCGTACATGATTCCAGCCATTGTTTACTCCTCCTGTTCTTTTCCTTCCGCCGATGCCCCGGAAAACAATCTGGTTAGCTCCATGGCTTTCCGGCTCATTCCCAGTATACCGTACATGGTGGAAAATGTCACCACCTCCACCTCTGCCCCGCCTGACCACAGAGTCATGTATCTTTGGATCCTGTCCACCGCCTCTTCCATAACAGGCTCTAAGATTCCATGGTTCTTTAGGATTCCTGCGGCCTCTTCCATGGTGTTGGCTGTTAAAATTTTATCTTTTAATCCATCCCTTTCCTCTGAAAAAGGGGCGGTACAGTCCCACAAAATTTCCATGCGGCGGTCCCCATATTTGGAATGGGTATTGGATACGCCTCCTGCCACCTTGATCAGCTTCCCTATATGTCCTGCAAACAGGATCCGGCGAAATCCTTCCTCACCTGCCGCCTTTAAGGCTTCCCCTATAAAATTACTGCAGGTCACCCCATCCTTTAGGGAAAGGCCCAGGGTTTCCTGGATAAAGGCTTCTCCATAATTTCCCGGTACCAGGATCACCCCTTTCATGCCTGCCACAGCCTTCATATGCAGTTCCAGGAGTATGGTGGCAATCAGCGCTTCTTCGCTCATGGGCTTTACGATTCCTGTTGTTCCAAGGATGGAAAGCCCTCCCTGGATTCCCAGCCTGGAGTTAAAGGTCTTTTCCGCCAATGCTTTTCCTTCCGGCATCCAGACGGTGATCGTTAAAGAGCTGTTAATGCCTGCCTCTCTTCTTGCTTCCTCCACCCCGCCAAATATCATGTCACGGGGAACCGGATTAATGGCCGGCATACCTGGGGGACAGGATAAGCCCGGTTTTGTCACCCAGCCGATTCCCTCACCGGCAGTGAGAAAAAGAGGTTCTTTCCCCTCTTCCCCGTCCCGGCGGTAGATTCCCTGGGCCTGTCCCTCTTTTTTCCCGTCAGTATATTGAACAGAGGCAAACACCATGGCCTGATGGGTCACATCAGGATCATCCCCTGCATCCTTTTTAACGGCACATGATACCTCTCCCTGTTTCAGGAGAACATGAAAAAGAGGAAGATCAGCCGATCTTCCTTTTGGCATCATAAGCTTCATATGTTGTAATTTACGGCCGGTAAACAGCATAACCGCCGCTGCTTTGGCAGCAACAGCGGCACAGGTTCCCGTGGTAAATCCGTTTCTTAATTCCTGTTTCTCCATCTTCCTGCATCTTTCCTGCCCATGGGGTTTGGGCATAAAAGGACACCTGTAAGGCTTTCCTCTTTGAAGTACATTATAAAAGTTTTTTCCTAAGGTTGCAAGAAAATTCCTGACTTTTCCTATTTTCTGCCACACGTTCCAGGCAGGGCCCGCCCTGTTCTACCGGGCGTAAAGGGATGCCGCAGGGTGTTTCCCTATGCTTCCTCCTGCGTTAACAGAGCATCTTTCTTCATTTCTCTTTTTCTTTTGGTGATCAGACCGCCGATCCGGCCGCTTTCCTTTGCGCTCAGACTGCGCCAGCCGCTCTCTATTACCTTATCACCAAGGCCAAGCTCAGTGGCAATTTCGAATTTAAGTACTTCCTCTGGCTTCATATTGCGAGGATCAAATGGTTCGTTTTTCTTTCCCTTTGACATATTATTACATCTCCTTTTCTTAAATCTAAAGAGAGTATGCCCGCTGGCAGAAGAATTAAACGTAATTTTTCCCCAGTATTTCCAAAAGAAAAGACAGGCCCGGACGGCCTGCCTTTTCTGCCTATGCAAATCCCTTTTATCTTCTGGGAATGATGATCGCTGCAATAAAATAAGCTACAATGCCCGTGCCTGTACAGGCCAGCACTGCCCACAACAGCCGGATGAGAGTAGAATCCACGTTAAAGTACTCCGCAATTCCGCCGCATACCCCGCAAAGCATTTTGTCCGTATCGGAACGGTATAATTTTTTTTGATTGTCTTCCATTTGTATATCTCCTTTCTGTCCTATGACCTGTAAGTTGTGTAATATGTTATGAAAGCAAAAGATATTTTCATATTATAATTCATTCATAAACACCACCTGGATGGCACCTGTTTTGCACTCCAGATCCATATCTTTGCCTGCTCCGTTGTCTGTCTGCTTCCTGCCTTTTAAGGCCGCACTGCTTTCCTCGCCGATCTTAACGGCTCCCACCTTACACTGGACATCGTAATTATAATCTTCCTTTTTTCCGTCAAGTTCCAGCCTTATGGCTCCCACCTGGCATACTGCCTCAATGTCGCCGGAGGTGGTTCCTGAGAACTCCACGGCGCCTGCATTGATTTCAATGGAAAGCGTTCCCACGTTTCCCCTGCCGATCTTTACAGCTCCGGCCTGGACTTCAATATCCAGTTCTTCCGCTGAAAGGGTCTGGGCCATCATCGCTGGACCGGAAGACTCTCCGCCGGAAAAACGGTTTGAATGAACAGATTTTAAACTGACTTCAGAAAAGCGGTAATCCTTTGGTACCTGGACCGTAAAAAGCAGTTCCGGGCCATCTTTTCTTTCCCAGCCATTGTATTCCTGAAGCTCCAGCTCCCCATGTTCTTCGTACAGGCTCCAGCAGGTTTTATCCCTGTTGGCGAAGATCTTAACTTCACTTCCAAGGGGATCCTCAACAAAAACAACATTTCCCGTACGCATTACTATATCCAATTTTTTTACGTCCGGAGAAGAAAAAATTTCCTGCCCTTTCTCTTCTCTGTTAAAGGTCTCCGGAACATAAAAATCATTAAAATTTTCCCCTTCCCAGAAGTTATCCAGGGCAATTCCTGAAATCTCTCTTCTCCATTCAATGGCTCTCTGGGGCACGATATCCTGTAACTTTCCTCCCATCACGGCAGATACGGCTGAAATGCCCCCGCCCACCAGAACGCAGATACTTCCGGCAATCAAACATATCTTTATAAACTTTTTCATAGACGGCTTCTCCTTCCGTGAAATAATCTGCTAAGGACGTTCACACAGCTCCTGAAAAGAAAAGGAATAAATCTTCCATAAAAAGCACCGCTGACTGCCAGGGCAATCATGCCAAGGCCAAGAAACAGGATCCCAAGTCCCAGAACCAGGGCTCCGCTTAAAGGGTGGATCACCATGGAAACAATACCGGCTAAAACCATACAAATCCCGGCCGCAAGAAGGGCAAAGGTTACTGCGCCGACTCCGATGACCGCTGCCGCAAGAATTCCCATAAATCCTCCTGCTAAGCCTGCAAGACCGCCTCCTATTCCCAAAAGCATGGGGGAAGCCGCAATGATCAGTATAATCCATAAGATAGTTTTCACTGTCCGGTTCCCATCCATGGCTCTTCTTCGCCTTGTATGTTTTCTGTCATCTTCTCCGTCCTGGTATCTCGGTTCCTCGGATACCTCCGGAAGATCATACCGCTTTGCCATCTGGTAATTAGGATCCTTAAACCGTTCATCCCGGTAACCGGTCTCCGTGAATTCTCCTCCGTCCTTCAAATTACCGGATATATCCGAACGGATAATGGCAGCTATTCGCTCAGGGCTTTCGAATTCCCGTATTACGTTCTCCTCATTTTCCGGTCCTGCCTCTTCCAGATAATCCCTGTAATATCCCATGGCCTCCGCCTTTTCCTCATCTGGAATATCCGACAGCAGATATTCCAGATCTCTCATAAACTCATCCCTGCTCATATATGTGCCTCCTCAAAAATCCGGGATATCTTCTGCGAGTAGCTTTCCCACTCACCTTTATAGAGATTCAATTGAACCCGTCCTTTTTCCGTAATCTTATAATATCTTCTGTTTCTTCCGTCAAATGCCAGATCATAAACCTCCAGACACTCTTCCTTCTGCAATCTTCGCAGTACGGGATAAAGGGTTGATTCTGAAATCTCAATAACATTTCTCACATCCTGGGTGATCTTATAACCGTAGGTCCCCTCTTGATCCCTTGATACTACCGCAAGGACAATGGCGTCCAATAATGCTGCTCCTGTGTTAAAAACCATGTGTCCACTCCTATCTTAATACTAAGAAAAAACTACCTTGTTTCATCCTTCGGCGCCTGGGGTATGATGACCGCAGCGATAATATAGAGAACCAGGCTTCCTCCCACCAGGGAAAACCCCATAAACGATTGGAACAAATGACGCCATGACTGAAGAAACATCAAAAGAACCCATATCAGCCTTATCATGACAGGATCGACCTGAAAATATTCTCCAATGCCACCGCATACACCGCAGAGGACTTTGTTTTTTACAGACCGGTACAAACGCTTTGGTTCCACGATTGCCCACCTTCCTTTCTTCTATTGATCTGATATATAATATTATTTTACTTTGTATATTATACATCGTATAACAATATTATATGCCATATAATATTACTTGTCAACACCTATTAAACTTTTTTAACCCATTCCCCAAAAAACCAAAAAACGGATGCTCTCAGGCAGTTGATCTCTCCTGAACGCATCCGCTATCATTTCCTTACTTAATCCCCAAACTCCAATCCATCACCGTACCTGGGCGATCCGGTTCACAACATCAATGTATTCGCTGCAGTACATCTGATAAACCTTCATAACAGCCGCACGAAAGCGCACCAGTTCCGACGGGCTCAGTTCCGTGACAACACAACCGGCCTTTGTCAGCCGGTCCCTGTCATTCTGCTCCCGGATCTCCCACAACTGCCTTTCATACCGGGCGGACTCCTCCCCGCAGGACGTGATAATTTCCCTGTCCGCCTCACTTAACTGTTCCCAGGTGGACTGGGAGGCAAGCTGCATCTCAGGAATCCGGCTGTGGGCATCTAAAGTGATGTATTTGGCCACCTCATAATGCTTCATGGTTTCATAGGAAGGCCAGTTGTTTTCCGCGCCGTCAATGCTGCTGGTTTCCAGGGCCGCATATACTTCCGAATAAGCCATTGGCACTGCCCTGGCCCCCAAAGCCTCCACCATAGCAGCCATCATGTCGGACTTTGCAACCCGGATGCGCATTTTTTTCATATCCTCCATACGTTTTATGGGACCGGAGGAATTGTAAAAATGTCTGGCTCCCGCATCGTACCAGGAAAGGGCCACAAGATCGCTCCCTTCCAGTTCCTTTTTAAATTCTTCTCCGATCTCTCCGTCAAGGACCTTCCACATATGCGTTTCATCCCGGTACAGGTAAGGAAGCTGCAGCACATTAAACCTGGGCATCATATCAGCCAGCATCATGACCGAAACCCGGGCAAAATCAATGCCACCGTATTGAAGCTGTTCCACCACTTCGTTTTCACTTCCCATTTCACCGCCTGCAAACACATTGATCTTGATCCTTCCATCGGTCTTCTGATACACCAGTTCTGCAAATTTCCTGGCTCCCTGTACCGTGGGATAATCCTCCGGCTGGTTATCCGCATAGGAAAATACATATTCCGGCGCTTCTTTCCTGCCTGCTAAAAAAAGGGCTTCCCCCGGATTTCCCAATTTCAGGATACTGAAAAAAAAGTAAACGGCAGCCGCCACAAAAAAAGCCTGCACCACCCCTTTTACAATTCGTTTATCCATTCCTTCTACCCCCAAAACGCCTCCCCTGGGCACAGGGGAAGCGTCTGATGTCTTATATTGTTTTTTGATTATGGATTGATGATGCTCTGTACCTCAGAATCATCCACATTATCAGTATTTACCAGAATTACGCCTGTATCCACAGTTTTTTCTGTCACCTGGTTTCCATTGGACATTTCCAGGGCTGTCTTTACGCCGTCATATCCCATATAATACTGGCGCTGTACCACAGAAGATACATCGTATTCACCGCTGCGGATCATGGTTTCAATTTCCGCTGAGAAATCAAATCCAACCATGGAAATGTCGGTGCGTCCTGATTCTGTAAGGCCGGTTACAAAGCCTACGGTAGAACCGTTGTTAGGACCAAACACTGCCTTTAAGTTAGGATATGTGGTGATAAAGTCCTGGCAGAATCCTACTGCCTTGCTGATATCTCCATCGTTTACCTTAATATCGTTGTTTAAAACCTGCCATTTCTCAGGCGCATTATCCTTCCAGTACTCATTAAAGCCCTTAACACGGTCATTGATTGTCTGAGAACCGGTGGAGCCAACCTGAATGGCGATCTGGGTATCTTCTGTTTCAGAAACTCCCTTATCTTTCAGCCTGCGGATCAGTTCCTCAGCAGCAACCTTTCCTGCTTCCACGTTGTTGGTCAGAAGAGCTGCGCTGTAGTTTTCGCTATTGATCACTGTATCTACCAGAACTACCGGTATTCCTGAATTATACGCTTCTGTAATAGGCGCGTCAAGGGATACACTGTCCAAAGGAGCGATAACGATTCCATCTGCCTGTGCGGATACTGCATTCTGCAGCAGGGTAAGCTGGCCTTCGATATCTGATTCCAGAGCGGTTCCTACTACTACTACGTTACAGCCCAGTTCCTTACCGGCCTGTTCTGCACCGGCCTGAAGCACGCTCCAGTACTGGTTTCCTAAAACCTTTACGATTACGTAAATGGTCTTGTCGCTTTTTGCTGTTTCACCCTTGGCTGAATCCTTTGACTCTCCAGTCTTTTCCGCTCCCTGGCTGGTTTCTCCTGCCGTGGTTACAGCCGGTGTTCCGCTGCTTGACTTGCTTCCACAGCCGGTCAGACCGGCAACTGCCATAGCCGCTGCCAACAAAACTGCCGTTACTTTTCTCATTCTTCTTTTCCTCCTGAATTGATTGTTTTTATTTTTTCAAGCCAAAAAACCGCTTGATTGCCCCTAAGTCTCCGCTCTTCTTCGCCGTCTGGGATGCAACTGCGATCAACAGGATAATACCTACGATCATCTGCTGCCAGAACGAATTGACACCGTTTAAGTTCAGTCCGTTCCGGATTACTCCCATCATCAATGCTCCGATCACCGTATTAAGAATCGTTCCTTCTCCGCCCAGGATGGAGATTCCACCCAATACAGACGCTGCAATGGCTTCCATCTCGTATCCGTTTCCTGCTGTTGGCTGGGCGCTGGAAAGACGGGAAGCAACCAGGATTCCGCAGATTGCTGCAGATAAACCGGAAATACAATAGGCAAACATACGGGTTTTTACTGCGTTAATGCCGGAAAGCTTTGCAGCCTCTAAGTTGGAACCACAGGCATAGATCTGGCGTCCGATCCTCATTTTTGCAAGAACAATTCCTAAAACCACAGCATATACCAAAGTGATGATAACGCTGTAGGGAAGTCCATCCCCTCCGATCCTTCCGCCGCCCAGAACGTAAAACTGCTTCTGTATGGCCTTAGAAGGAATGTTTGTGGTATACAGGGGCGCACCGTTTACAAGCACGTTTGCCATGCCCCGGTATACCCACTGGGTTGCCAGAGTCGCAACAAATGGCACAACGCCCAGAATTTCTATAAAAAAACCATTCATAATACCTGTCATAATACCCATGATCAGGCAAAGGGCGATACATACCACAAGAGGCAGTCCCTGCATCAGAAGTGATACCATAATAATGCCTGACAATGCCATGGAAGCACCTGCTGATAAATCGTTTCCACCGCAGACCAGACAGAAGGTCAGGCCGCAGCCGATGATGGTATAGGTAACGATCTGCTGCAGAAGGTTCTGTAAATTGGCCGGAGCTAAAAATTTAGCAGGCTGAAGAATCGAAAACAGCACAAACAGTCCGACCAGGATGCACAATGAGTAGATTGCCCGCCGTGTGGCTGCATTTAACTTGTTGAACGAACCGCCTTTCTTGTCCTGTCCCTTTGTTTTTAAGTTTCCCATCCTTACTCTCCCTTTCTATTACCGCCGCCTGATAATATTGGCGCCGGTTTTCCTTCTAGTTTGTTATAACCTGCCGCAAGATACAGGATATCTTCCTGAGTAGCGGTCTTTGCATCCAATTCCCCGTTGATCTCTCCCTGATGGATGACCAGAATCCTGTCACTCATACCAAGGATCTCGGGAAGCTCTGAGGAAATCATGATGATGGACACTCCCTGGGCGCTCAGCTTGTTAAACAGCTCATACACCTCAAATTTGGCTCCCACATCGATTCCTCTGGTTGGTTCGTCAACGATCAGCACCTTTACATCGTTGCACAGCCATTTGGCTAAAACTACCTTTTGCTGGTTGCCTCCGGAAAGATTCCCGCAAAGCTGATGCACGCTTGGAGTTTTCGTGCGCAGAAGCTCCACATATTTTTCCGCATTCTTAAGCCCTTCCTTGTCATTGATAAATCCATAACGGGTAATGTTTGGAAGATGGGCCATGTTCGTGTTATATTTGATATCAAGGCCAAGAGCCAGACCATCCCGCTTCCGGTCCTCTGTGGCATATCCGATCCCATGCTTAATGGCCTGGATCACAGAATTCACCTTGATGGGTTTGCCTTCCAGGGTCAGTTCCATGGAATCCGCCTGATCCGCACCAAAGATGCAGCGCATAAGCTCTGTTCTTCCCGCTCCTACCAGTCCTGATATTCCAAGAATCTCTCCCTTTCTCACATAAAAATAATCCGCATTCACTTTTGTGCCTCTGCGGACATTTCTGGCCTCAAGTACAATTTCTCCAATGGTTCGCTTGTATTTAGGATACTTATCCTCCAAAGAACGCCCAACAATCATGTTCACCAACTGATCCATGGTAATTTCGTTAAGATTCCTGGTGCCTATGTACTGGCCATCCCTGATGATCGTAACCCGTTCACAGATCTGATTAAGCTCTGCCATTCGGTGGGAAATATACACCATGCCAACTCCCTTTTCCTTTAAACGGCGGATGATCCCGAACAACTGATCGATCTCTTTTTCCGTAAGAGTTGCCGTCGGCTCATCAAGAACCAGTATTTTCGAATGAAAGCTGATCGCTTTTGCAATTTCCACCATCTGCTGCTGGGCAATGCTTAAGCTCCCCACGTGGGCATAGGTATTCAATTCAATGCCCAGGTCCTCCAGGATCTTCTGAGCTTCCTCATGCATCTTGCTGTCATCGATGAAAATTCCTTTTTTATGAGCCCTGCCGATGAATATATTGTCTGCCACACTAAGATGACCGCACATATTCAACTCCTGCATGATGATACATACACCAAGCTCATGGGCCTTTGCAACGGAATCAATGTCCACCTTATTTCCTTCAATGAATATTTCACCTTCATCTGCCCGGTGCACACCGGACAAAATCTTCATCAGGGTGGATTTACCGGCTCCGTTTTCACCGACAAGCCCCAGGACCTCCCCCTTATTAACCGACAGACTTACTTTATCGAGAGCCTTGACTCCGGGGAAGCTTTTACTTATCCCTTCCATTCGAAACAGTTCCTGTTCCATGCCCCTTCCTCCTCTCTGCTTTGTATACACTTCATGTGTTTGAATTCATTATACCTACTGGCCCCGGCAGATTCTATCGTAACTTTTTATCATCCATAGTAGAATTTTGTCTTTTCAGTTAAATGCACATAAAAAATGCCTGTCATCTCATCATGACAGGCATTTTTTACAATCAGGTTAACTTTGGAGGTCTTTTAGTCTGGCCATTCGGTACTCCGAAGGATTCACCCCTTCCAGACGCTTAAAAACCTTTGTAAAATAATTGGAATCCATATATCCCACCCTGACCCCTACCTCCTTAACGATCACATTAGGCTGGGTTAAAAGCTTTTTCGCTTCCCCCACCCTGTATTCCGCCAGATAGGAGGTAAAACTCTGCCCGAACTGCAGCTTGAACATCCTGCAAAAGTAAGGCTCCGAATATCCAACGGCCCGGGCTGTTTCGCTCATGGAAATATCATTCATATAATTGGACCGGATGTATTCCTCCACCATGGATGTCATCACAGACAAACGGCTTCCGCTAAAATCAGACTCATCCTCTAAGGACTGATGGTCCTTTTCCTCCTTGGACGGCGCTTCGGCATCTTTCTCCTCCTTATGGGGTTTTATTCCTCCCTGCCTGTCCTCCTGCTCTCCGGCAAGCCGCAGAGCCTCCTCAACCACATTCAAAACCTCTTTCTGGGAATAAGGCTTCAGCAGATATTCCATAGCCCTGATGGAGATCGCCTTTTTTGCATAATCAAAACGGTCATAGGCTGTCAGAAAAATAAGGCAGCAATCTTTCTTTTCTTTCCTCATGATCTCCGCAGCCTGGATTCCGTTCATTCCCGGCATCCCGATATCCAGGATCACCACCTGGATATCTTCCCTTTTAAAAATCTCCACCGCTTCTTTTCCGTTCTGCGCTTCAAAAACATGACACTCTCCTCCGAACTTCTTTAAAAGCATCTTTTTAAGCACAATCCGCTCAATCATCTCATCTTCCACTATCATCAACCGATACATGATCTATCATATCCCTTCTCCGGCCAAATTCTATCTGTACCACTGTGCCGCTGTTTTCGCCGCTGTCAATGGTTACCTTCCCATATTCATAGTAATAAGAAATCCTTCTATATATATTCCCAAGCCCGATTCCAAGCCCGGTCCCCTTTGTTTCAACGGCTTCCCTGATCGCTGCAAGGGTTTCCGGGTCCATGCCCTTTCCGGTATCTGCTACGGATATACATAAAAGCGCTCCCCGTTTCTCGATCCGTATGTCAATGTTTCCTCCGTTTTCCTTTTCCTGTATGCCGTGGATTACCGCATTTTCCACCAGCGGCTGCAGCATAAAGACCGGCACTTCCTCCTGGTATAAGTCCGTGCCGCAGTGGATTTCCCATTGGATCCGGTCTCCAAAGCGCATTTTCTGGATGTACATGTAATCCCTCACCACCTTTAACTCCTGTTCAAGAGGTTCAAAGGCATTGGACGTGCGGAGACTGTAACGAAGAAGGCTGCTGATGGCCACCAGCATTTCCTCCGTCACCGGCGCTTCTTCCATCTGGGCCATCCTGGTGATCATATTCAGCGTATTAAAGAGAAAGTGGGGATTTAACTGACTTTTGATCAACTGAAGCTGGGCCATGGAAAACCGTTTCTCAAGCTCTGCCCTCTCCAGTTCTTGCCGGTACAGTTTTTCTTCCATTAACCGTTTATCCTCTGTAGCGGTAATATAATCCCGTGTGGCGTGCTTCATTTTGTTGAATGCGCTCACCAGTTGTCCGATCTCATCCCTTCCATCCCAGCGGACGTCAGGAGATGAGAAATCGTTCTTTTCGATCTTACCTGAGACTGTGGCAAGCTGCACCACTGTTTTTACAATGCTGCCCGTAATAAAGCGCAAAAGGATCATAAGCACAAAAAAAGCGACAATGCTGATGGCAACCAGAATATAAGGCATACGTTTAAGCACAGGGATCTGGATCTCGTAATAATCGTTCCCTCCCATTAAAACCACCTTGGTCAGGCGCGTCCCATAGCTGTCTAAATATTTCTGCATACTGTATGTTTTATATAGTTCCTTAATATAGCCAGGCTCATTCTGCCTCATAGCCGCCACCTTTTCCCGCTGCTTCTCATAGGTGCCGTAACAATTTATGATGTTCCAGGTGATGCCGTAGCGCTCTTCCCCGATTTTATCATAATCATAGGGCAGATTGTTTAAATATTCCCTTGTCTCCTGACAGGCCTGCCGGTATGCAGCCTGGTTTTCCGGAGTATCATTTGCCAGAAGCTGGGCAAACCGTCCGCTCTCATTTTCCATGGATTCCAGAAATTTGTAACAGGCCAGATTATCATCCATGATAATGCTCACATCATTAATAAAAATATATGCCACCTTCAGATTGATGAAAATGGAAGCCGCCATAATGATCCCCACGCTTCCGATGATCACGTACAGTTTCCGCTTCAAAGACATCTGATACCAAAGGGCAAGCAATCGATCTCCCAATTGTTTTCCTCCCTCAAACCACTTTTTCCCGGCGGATTACCTCTTTTCCTGCCGGCGCACGAATTAATCTTATCCTTTCCTGGACCTTCCGTCAATATTTTTACAAAAAGAAGGGAAATGGTCAAGGTATACCGGCAATATTTTTGCGTAATACGAAAAAAATGCCCTGTAAGCGGTACACATTTTTTGTGCATCACTTACAGGGCAGAATTTATCCCATGATATGTCACAGATTAAAGGCCATCCAAAGGCGCTTAAAATAATCGGTAAATTTGGCTTCTCTCACCCCTTCGGCTGTTAATACGGGAACTTCCCCTATCTTTTTCCCTCCAATGCTATAAATAAGGTTTCCTGCCTTCTGCCCTTCTTCTACAGGCGCGGACACGGAAGGCACCAGCTCCAGCTTCTTTTCAATGGTGGAAAAATCTTCCCCTTTAAGGCTTAAGTAGGAAAAGGAGCCCCCATATTTTAACGGGACCTGATCCACAACTCCGTTATCCACCACCATATCAGGAAGAGGAAGCATTTCCTTATCCTCATACAGCTTGCAGTTGGCATATCCGTAGTTCAACAGAGTCTGGGCGTCGGCAAACCTGATTTTGTAATCCGGGGCTGCCATGACCGAGGCAATAAGGCGGACCCCATCCTTTTCCGCTGTAGCAGAAAGACAATACTTTGCCACTGATGTGGAACCGGTCTTTAAACCGGTCACATTGAAATTCGTAGCCATTTTTAAAAGCTTATTGGTATTGGAAAGGCCGAATTCCTTTGTTCCCTGCTTTGTTACATGAGTAATATTCTCCATCCAGATGGTAGAATAATTATGGATCTGAGGATATTTATTGATCAGTTCTCTGGACATAAGCGCAATGTCCCTGGCTGTTGTCACATGAGTGCCTGACTCAGTGAGTCCGCAGCAGTCTTCAAAATTGGTATTGGTCATCCCAAGTCCTGCCGCCCTCTCATTCATCATCTTAACGAATTCATCTTCTGTTCCTGCTATGTATTCTGCCATGGCTACGGAGGCGTCATTCCCTGAAGCGATTACGATGCACTTAATCAGGGTATCCACCGTCTGCACTTCTCCTTCTTCCAGAAAGACCTGAGAACCTCCCATGGACTTTGCGTGGGCGCTGGTCACAACCTCATCCGTCAGCTTGATCTTACCGGAATCCAGCGCATCAAAAATAAGTATCAGAGTCATGATCTTCGTAATGCTGGCAGGACTCCTTTTTTCGTCCGGGTTTTTTTCATAAATAATCTGTCCGGTTGACGCTTCCATCAGAACGGCGCTGGGAGACTGTAAGGCCGGCCCTCCCTCTGCATTTACCTTTTTGGCCTCTTCTGCCTGGATAATCATGTCCGAGGCTACCGCCATATCCGGCTCTTGCCCTGCCGCCGGAAAGCACAAACAGAAAAACAGCAAAAGGCAGCTTAATACTAATGCCGTAACTCTCTTCATATGATACACGATCCCCTAAAATTCCTTTGTACCATTGTATGGGATTGTTTCACATACATATGCCACTTTTTCCAAAAAAAATTACCTGCTTTTCATTTCATCTTCCGGCAAAGTATGCTATACTTGTACCGGGAATATTTCAGTTTTTTCAATATTACCCCAATACTACAGAAATTATGAGGTTAAGCTATGAACAAACATGACTTTCGCGGAGGTTATTCCGGAAGAGGCCGGAGCAAGACATTGCAGGTTATCCTAATTGTTATTCTGGGAATATTAATCGTCACTGTTTTGACCCTATGCGGAATTGCGATCAACAAGAACTTTAATAACAAGGCATTGCCCGCAGATTCCTCAGTCGCAGAGCTCCCTTCTGAGAAAGACCCCCAGACTCCTTCCACCCCAGAGACCACATCAAGCGAACAGGCCAATGAAGAAAACTTAAAATCTCTTCTTTCCCAGGCGGAAGCTCTTGCTGTAGTGTATGATTACGACGGAGCCATCAATCTCCTCCAGTCTGACCCCGGGTTCAGCACACGGGAAGAGGTTGTCTCTGCCATTGCCGGCTATCAGACCGCAAAGGATGCACTGGTGAGGATCAATCCCCAGGATGTCACCCATGTTTTCTTCCATTCACTTATTATGGATAATTCAAAAGCCTTTGACGGAGATTCCAAACAGGCAGGCTACAACCAGATGATGACCACCACGTCGGAATTTCTTAAGATCATGCAGTCCATGTATGACAAGGGATATGTTTTGGTAAAGATTCACGATCTTGCTTATGAAGGAAAGGATGAGAACGGCAATCCAAAATTTGTATACGGCGATATCATGCTTCCCCCAGGCAAAAAAGCCTTTGTCCTGTCACAGGATGACGTCTGCTATTATGAATATATGGAAGGTGACGGCTTTGCCTCCCGCATAATCATCGGAGAAGATGGATATCCCACCTGTGAGATGAAAATGGCTGACGGCAGCGTTTCTGTGGGAGATTACGATCTTGTACCCATTCTTGAAACCTTTATAAAAACCCATCCTGACTTTTCCTATAAGGGAGCCAGGGGGATCCTGGCCTTTACAGGCTATAA
Organism: Lacrimispora brassicae; assembly: GCF_054772055.1. NCBI lineage: Bacteria > Bacillati > Bacillota > Clostridia > Lachnospirales > Lachnospiraceae > Lacrimispora > Lacrimispora brassicae. The sequence continues at coordinate 35,284 of NZ_BRYH01000001.1, forward strand.
CGGGATCCTGGGATACCGGACAGATGAATCCTATAAAGACACCAATCCCAATTATGAAGCGGACCGGGAACAGGCTGCAAAGGTAGCCCAGGTCTTAAAAGACCATGGCTGGGAGCTGGCCTCCCACAGTTGGGGCCACCGGAATATGGGAACCATACACATGAGCCATTTTAAGGCGGACAGTGATAAATGGAAACGCAACGTTGAATCCTTAACAGGCCCCACGGACATTATCCTCTTCCCCTTTGGAAGTGATATCGGAAGCTGGACTCCTTATACCAATGACAATGAGCGCTTTACATATTTAAAATCCCTTGGGTTCCGCTATTTCTGCAACGTGGACGCCAGCAAACCCGCCTGGATGCAGATGGGCACCGACTATTTCCGCCAGGCCCGGAGAAACTTAGACGGATACCGGATGTATTATTATCCCGACAGTTTAACGGATCTGTTTAATGTTCCTGATGTTTTTGATCCGGACAGACCCACACCAGTGCCTCCCATGTAACTTTTTAAAAATAAAACCGAAAAACCAGCACCTGGATCAATAAGAGGTTTGGAATCTTTGAGAAAAGCCGTAGACTTTTGAAGTCCTGCGGCTTTTCTCTTTCCTTATATTCGTTGTAAAAAAGGCGAAAGAAATAATTTCCATACAAACAAAGCCGTCCTGCTGATTTACTGTCAGCAGGACGGCTTTCTGTCAGCCCAAACTCATGTCATGGGAGACAATTTCTGATTTCTGGAAGCAGACTTATGTTTCTTTTCTAAAACTGCACAAACCCTTTGATGGGCTGGGCCGGAACCACAGACTCCGCATACAATACGGGGCCTTCTCCTTCATAATCTTTCCAGAACTCATAGGCGATCTTTGCCTTGACACGGATCCACTGCTTTGTTTCTAAATCCCTTGCCTCCCTGGACTTTGTGACAAAGCCCAAAAAGGTCATATCATCCTCGCAGCAGGTCATTGCCATACGTCCGGGCACAAAATAATTTTTCGGGAAATCAGGAGTTTTCAAAGCCATAGCGGTAAATTCTACGGTCTTTCCCTCATAACGGTCCCGTCTTTCCATACAATCAATATACCAGATGCCATAGGCTTCCGGTGAAATTTCCACCACATCGGCACTCATATCATAGGGCAGGTCTTCCTCCGAAATCTCATTGACCTCTCCATCGGAATCCTCAAATACGATCTCCCCCTTGGGACACATGGCCTTAAGAGTCCGCCGGTATCCGGATAAATCTTCGATTCCGTCGCAGCGGTTGCAAATAACCATCTCCGAATTTCGGACCATGGAATACAGCAAAGGCTTCATATTTGCAGAATAAAGGTCAAAGGTGGACATGTCGATCAAGGTGATCTGCTGATGGATTTTCCAGTCATCAGGGAGCTTCAATTCATCCATACTCCACATCCCATTCCATTCGATGAGAACCCGTTCCGGATTGTAAAGCAGTTCCAGCTCCAAAAGCCTGTCCGGGTTCAACTCCTCAATGCTTTCAATAAATATCCCTGCTGTCCTGGTGCGTTTTAACAGGGACTGGTCATATTCGGTTTCACCGTCTTCACATACAATCAACAAGGTTTTTCCTTCAGCCTTAAAATAATCCTGTTCCATGGTGAACTGAAGGAACTGGGTCTTTCCAGACTCTAAAAATCCATTTATGAGGAATACCGGCATAAAGTCGTCTTCCATTTTATCCGTTTTGCTCATGGTTCCCTCCATTCCGATTATCTTCCAAAGGACTTTTTAAGTTCCTCTTCCTTTAAATTCGCTCCGATCACGCAAATCTTGCCGGTATATTGCGGCGCTCCGTTCCGGATCTCGTATTGCTCCGGAACCAGGTCAAAGTAAAGCCACGTGCCCTTTTCTTCGCCTGGAATCATGCCCTTTGCACGAAGTACATCACCAAAACGATCTCCATAAGCCAACTCATCAAGAATCTTGTCCAGCTCTTCTTTGCTCATAGCCCCTACATTCTCAAGGCCCCAACTGTTAAATACTTCATCCGCATCATGGCCGTGATCGTGGCCACAGCTACAGCCTTCGCCATGGTCGTGGTGGTGATGCTCGTGGCTGTGCTCTTCTTCATGGTCATGATGGCCGCCACAGCCGCATTCTTCTGCCTCATGGTCATGGTGGCCTCCGCAGCCGCATTCTTCCCCTTCATGGTGATGACGGCGCTCTTTTACTTCCTTCATCAAATCCTCTGCCATTGTATCCGGTTTTTCAATGATCTCCAGAAGCTGTTTTCCGGTCAGTTCCTCATATGGAGTCGTTACAACGGTTGCCTTTGGATTCAGCTCCCGAATGATCTGGACTGCCTGATCTGCCTTGTCGGCAGAAGCGATATCCGTACGGCTCAATACAACGGTTCCCGCATTTTCGATCTGATTGTTAAAAAATTCACCGAAATTTTTTCTGTACATTTTGCATTTCTGTGCATCCACAATGGTAACCGCACTGTTTAAGGTCACTTCCGCTTCAGAAGCTACGTCTATGACCGCTTTCATGACATCGGATAATTTTCCCACTCCTGACGGTTCAATGATCACCCGGTCCGGATGGTATTTTGTCAGCACTTCTTCAAGGGATTTACCAAAATCACCTACCAGGGAGCAACAGATACAGCCGGAATTCATTTCCCTGATCTCGATCCCTGCATCCTTTAAAAAACCTCCGTCAATACCGATTTCACCAAATTCATTTTCAATCAGGACAACCTGCTCTCCAGCAATGGCTTCCTGCAGCAGTTTCTTAATAAAAGTTGTTTTCCCGGCTCCAAGAAAACCGGAAATAATATCAATTTTCGTCATATTAATAGGTACCTCTTTTCTTTCCAGAGTTTTACATGAAATTACATTTATTTATTGTGTCACAAACCTTAAACAAAGTCAAGCAGCGGTCCAAGGGTTTTTCCGGCGGATATTGTTTAAAAATTATCAATTTTAGCAAAATCCTTCAAAAAACCTTGCAATCTGATGATTTTATGGTAGAATACATGACAACTGCTTTGACAAAGGTCAAATGTGTGCACCAAACTATTTAAAGGAGATTTCTAACATGGAAACAGGCGGCGTAAAAGAATTCCTCAAGAGGAAAAACGTCACAATTACTGTCCAGACCTATCTCATTGATGCATTGGGTGCTATGGCATTTGGCCTTTTTGCGTCACTTTTGATCGGAACCATATTCGGTACTCTGGGTCAGCAATTCAATCTCACTATTTTCAATGTGATCGCGGATTACGCGAAAAGTGCAACCGGAGCAGCCCTTGGAGTTGCCATTGCCTATGCTCTTCATGCCCCTGCCCTGGTCCTTTTTTCTGCAGCGACCGTGGGCATTGCCGGCAATGCTCTTGGCGGGCCTGTAGGCGCTCTTGCTGCAACGGTGGTTGCCACGGAGCTGGGAAAGATCGTCTCAAAGGAAACCCGGCTGGACATTCTGGTCACCCCGGGAGTGACCATCATTTCCGGAGTCCTCATTGCCCAGTCCGTAGGACCGGGAGTGGCAGGCTTTATGAGCTGGTTTGGTTCTCTTGTGAATACAGCCACCGAGCTCCAGCCATTATTTATGGGAATCCTGGTATCCGCACTGATCGGCATCGCCCTGACCCTGCCCATCAGCAGTGCTGCCATCTGCATCGCCTTATCCCTTGACGGCCTGGCAGGAGGAGCCGCCACAGCCGGCTGCTGTGCACAGATGATCGGCTTTGCCGTCCTTTCCTTCCGGGAAAACGGGGTAGGCGGCCTTATGGCCCAGGGTCTTGGCACCAGCATGCTGCAGATGGGAAACATTGTGAAGAATCCAAAAGTCTGGATCGCTCCCACCCTTGCCTCCATGATAACCGGTCCCATAGCCACCATGGTATTCCGGCTAAAAAACATACCGGCAGGCTCCGGCATGGGCACCTGCGGGCTGGTAGGCCCCATCGGCGTCTATACTGCCATGAAAGGCGGGACTTTCATGTGGCTTGGAATCCTGATGGTATGCTTTTTGCTTCCTGCCCTCCTCACCCTTCTGTTGGGTGAAATACTTAGAAAGATGGGCTGGATCAAATTCGGAGACTTAAAACTGGATTTAAAATAAGGAAAAAAGCCGAAGGAGGATACCGCAAAAAACAGGCGGCATCCTCCTTCGGCTTTTATCTTTTATAACTCCTTCTCTTCTTCCTCAGACTTCCCAAAGGGGCAATGACTGCAGCCTCCGCCACAGCCCCCACAGCCGCAGCAGCCGCCTCTCTTATTTTTAATGAACTTTCTGACTGAAAAACACACCAGCACCAAAAGAATCAGGGCGATGAAAACTGTGGAACCATTGGAAGCTAACCATGCAGGCATATCAAACCTCCTACGCACTTCTACTTTAATTCCTTTAGTATATGCTCAATATGCTCTCTTTTGCCAATCACCATCAAATGTTCCTGGGCCTGGATCACATAATCCGCCGGCGGCATGAGCTGGGCTCTTCCTTCCCGCTTGATTCCAAGGACGCTGATATGATACCGGTTTCTGATATCCACTTCTCTTATGGACTTGTGGATCCATTCAGGAAGCGGCGGGATCTCATAAATGGAATATTCCGGCGTCAGCTCAATATAGTCAAATACATGGTCCGTACTGTAACGGACAGACAGCTTTTCCGCAATGTCCCTGTCCGGATAAATGACTTCATCTGCTCCGTTTCGCAGCAGGAATTTGGCATGGATATCACGGTTGGCCTTACTGATCACCCTTCTGCCTCCCAGTTCCTTAACCAGACTGGTGATTTCCAGACTGCTCTGAAAATTCGTCCCTATGCATACAAAGCATAGATCAAAATTAGATATTCCCAAACTTCTTAAGACCGTCTCATTGGTGCAGTCGCCTACCTTTGCACTGGTAACATAGGGAAGTAAATCCTCCAGGAACTCTTCCTTCTGGTCCACGATCATGATATCGTTGCCAAGTCTTGCCATATTGATGCACAGATGATGACCAAATCGGCCAAGTCCAATAATTAATATTGATTTCATGATTTTACTCCTTTTCCTTTAACCTACATTGATCGTTTCCGTCACTTGTGCCACATGAGCCTTGCGCTGGCTCTGGGCAAATGCCAGGGCAAACGATAAGCTTCCGATCCTTCCGCTGTACATAAGGATAATAATGATCACCCGGGATACGGAATAAAGATCTCTGGTGATGCCTGTGGTCATTCCTACCGTTCCGATGGCAGACGCGGTTTCAAACAGTATGTCCGAAAATCCCAGGGGCTGAATTGCCATAATGGCCAGGGAAGCGGAAAGAGCCAGGAACAGGTTGATGGTCAAAATGGCTCCGGCACGCTTGATGGCGGCATCTTCCAGACGCCTTCCAAAAATATTGACCCCGTAGGTTTGCTTGATATTGGAATGGACGCACATAAGAAGGACAAATACAGTGGTGGTCTTAATTCCTCCTGCCGTAGATCCGGGGCTTCCTCCGATGAACATGAGGATTATGGTCAGAAGCTTGCTCCCATTAGTCAGCGCCGCCGTATCGGTGGTATTAAAACCGGCGGTTCTGGCGGTTACGGAGCTGAACAGAGACGTTAAGATCTGCCCGCTTGCATTCATCCCCACCAGCAGGTTGTTCCGTTCCAGCAGATAGAACAGGAACCCTCCTCCAAAAACCAGGACTGCGGTGCTCACCAAAACCATTTTTGTATGGAGCATATATTTTTTAAAGCGAAGCTTATGCCTGTATAAATCTTCCCATACGATAAAACCGATACCGCCTATGATGATCAGGGACATGATCACCAGGTTCACCAGCCAGTCATCGTAATAAGAGACAAAGGAGCTGTAGGGAGTCTGATTTCCCATTAAATCAAATCCCGCATTACAGAACGCGGAAATGGAGTGGAAAATGCCGTAAAACGTCCCCCTCCAGAATCCGTATTTCGGAATAAAACGGATGGCCAGAAGAATGGCCCCGGCCCCTTCAAAAAGGCAGGTGCCTTTTATGATGCCTTTGGCCAGCCTTACGACCCCGCCGATCTGCAGGGTATTAACGCTTTCCTGTAAAAGCCCTCTCTCCTTTAACCCGATCTTCCGCCTGAGCACAATGGAAATAAACACGCCCACCGTGACAAACCCAAGGCCTCCGATCTGTATCATGGTCAGGATCACCATCTGGCCAAACAGTGACCACTGGGTCCAGGTATCCCTGACAATCAGTCCTGTTACGCAGGAGGCACTGGTGGCTGTAAACAGGCAGCTTAAAAAATCTTCTGACTGCCCATCCCTGCTGGAAACAGGAAGCATTAAAAGAAGTGCCCCTGTCATAATCAAACAAAAAAATCCATAAGCAATAAACTGCGTCTGGCTCACATGCCACTTAGGCCGCTTTAATTGTTTTCCTTCTATGTTCATTTCACTGTCTTTCCTCTTTTTCTGCGGTCCCATGTTCCGCCTTTTTACCGGCCCGGCTCATCCTGGCCGCATATCCGGCCCCTGAGAAAACCAGAAACGCCGCCAGATTCACCATCACCACGCTGGCTCCCGCCGGGATGGAATAACGGTAGGATGCCATCATACCCATTACAAAGCACACAACCGACAAGATCCCTGAGGATACCACCACTCCCCGGAAGCTTTTAAACACCCGCATGGAAGTAAGAGACGGGAAAATAATGAGGCTGGAGATCAGCATGGCTCCCATCATCCTCATGCCCAGAACAATGGTAACAGCGGTTAAAACCGCAATCAGTACATTATACCAGGATACGTTCACACCCGTTGCCCTTGCAAAGCTTTCATCAAAGGTCACGGAAAAAATCTTATTATAGCAGATCAAAAACAGTCCCAGCACAAAAAAGGACAGGATCACGCTTAAACGGACATCCCCCTTACTCATGGCCAGTATACTTCCAAACATATAGCTGCTCACATCCGTAGTCATTCCCGTGGTCATGGAGGTGACAATAATGCCCGCTGCCAGCGCAACGGCAGATATCATGGCAATGGCCGCATCACTTTTCATCTTTCCGTTCTCTGTGATCCGCAGAAGGAAAAATGCAGCCACCACCACCACCGGCACCGATATCCTTAAAGGAGACCACCCAAAAGCCACTGCAAAGGACAAGGCTCCAAAGGAGACATGGGACAGTCCGTCGCCAATCATGGAATACCGTCTCAGCACCAGGCTGACCCCTAAAAGAGACGCACATAAGGAAACCAGGACCCCTCCTGCCAAAGCCCTGACCAGAAATGGATAGGACAGCATTTCACCGATCATTCCCATCTTTACGCACCTCCTGTATACATATATCCGGCATCACTTTTTAAATAATCTTTTGTAGGTCCGTAAAACAGAACCTCCCGCTTGAGATGGAGGATCTTATCCGCCTGTTTCACCACATTGGCAATATCATGGGATACCATTAAGATGGAGACCCCTTCCCCCCGGTTCAGTTTGCGGATTATTTCATAGAATTCTCCAATGGCAGAGGGGTCAAGGCCTGTAATGGGCTCGTCCATAATCAGAAGCTTGTCCGTGGCGCAGAGGGCTCTGGCAATCAGGGTCCTCTGCTGCTGGCCTCCCGATAATTCCCGGTAGCATTGTCCGGATATATCTGCGATCCCTAACCGTTCCATATTTTCAGCCCCACGCCTTTTTTCCTTTCCGGAATAAAAGGGCAGGATTCCTCTGCGGCTTAAGCAGCCCGATAGGACCACCTCATAAACCGTTGCCGGAAAGTCCTTCTGGGCCGCAGTCTGCTGAGGCAGATAGCCGATCCCGCTTTTTTTTAATTCATCGGACATTGATATGGTGCCTCCTGTTGGCTTTAACAGCCCTAAAAGCCCCTTCATCAAGGTGCTTTTTCCAGAACCGTTCTCACCAACGATACAGACATATTCTCCTGGATTCACGTCCATAGTCACATCCACCACAGCATCCTGGTTCTCATATCCAAAATCCACATGACTGCATTGTATTAATGGGTTCATTCATCCAATCCTCTTCTTAAATTAATTACATTCTGCTCCATAAGCTCAAGATAGGTGACACCGCCATCAAATTCCCGCCTTGAAACATTGTGGCAGGAATGAAGCAAAAGGGGCTTTGCTCCTGTCTCTTCTCCAATGATCTCCGATACCCTGTGGCTGGAAAGTTCCAGGTAATAGATCACCGGAATCTGTTCCAGACGCATCCTGTCAATGAGGTAGGCAATGGTTTTGGCGCTGGGTTCCGTGTCCGTGCTGCAGCCTGAAAACGCTGCCCGATAACGAAGGCCATATTCATCCGCCAGATAACGGAAAGGAAATTTATCTCCCACAACGATCATGTCACGCTTTTTATTTTCAGCCACCTGGCGGAACTCACTGTCAAGGTTCTTAAGCTTTCCAAGGTATGCCTGGGCTCTTTCTTCATAAAAATCCCTGTTTTCCGGGTCTTCCTCCACCAGAGTGTCCCGGATGGCTTCCACCAGGGTCATGGCATTAACAGGAGAGGTCCAGATATGCTCATCGTATTCCATCTCCTCCTGGTGGCCGTCTCCCCCGGCCTGATCATCGCCTTCTTCCAGGTGGTGTTCTTCCTCTTCCATCCCTTCCACCAGCTCTTCCTGTACCGCGTTCACATAGTCCATTCCTGTGACAATGGTTATAGAACCTGAGTCAACCGCATTTATGACCTGGGAAAGCCAGTGCTCCAGGGCTCCCCCGTTACATATTAAAACGTCTGCCTCCTGGATCGCCAGCACATCTGCGGGAGTGGGCTCAAAGGAATGACTGTCCATTCCTGCCGGTACCACCATGGTCAGCTCCACCCGGTCCCCGGCTACCTGCCTTGTAAAATCATAGTATGGAAACAGGGTGGTAACAACCTTAAGCTTAGGCTCTCCTGTGTCAGAGGGCCTGCCGTTTCTGTTGCTGCATCCCCATAAGGGCGTAGCTGCAAGAGGAATCGCCAGGCATAAAAACAGGAGTCTTTTCCATCTATTTTTATTCATTTTTAATCTCCTATCTGATTCCATTTGCATAGTATAGCACACTTTATACTGAAGGAAAAGGACAGTTTTTCATTTGAGCAGGAAAAGGCCTGTAAACGGCAAAAGGAGAGAAACTCCTCCTGCCGTTTACAGGCCAAACAGCCTTTCAACCCTTATTTTTTACCCGAAGTTCGATCTGCCGGCTGATCTCCTTTACCTGGTCCGAGGGCTCGTAATTTTCTTCATCAAATAAAAACTGATGAAGCCTTTTCACATTTGATTCCAGCGTCACCGGGACAACACAATCCCTCTTTCCGATCATCACATCCTTAAGCTTTGACGGAAATCCTTCCGTTTCAGTTAAGTGGAACCTTTTTATATTTTTCATCAGAGGAAGCATATCCTTCATGCCGATGCTGGTGGATATCTGGGGAAACACAGCGGCAACCACCTTGCTGAGAGTAGCCGCATCCGCTTCCCTGGCCTTTATAAGAGCCAGGTCGGCCACTTCTCGCTGCCGCTCGGTCCGCTTAAAATCCGTATCCATTTTCCTCAGCCTTGCATAGGCAACCGCCTGAACCCCGTCTAAGTGGTTGGGGCCTTCCTTTTTTAAGTGATGGGAACCTACGCCCGTGGATTCCACAGTTTCCGTAATAAAGCCGTTAATCACCCGGAATTCCTCATGGCTGATATCCACATCGATCCCTCCCAGAAGATTAATGGCATCAGCCACTGCCTTCCAGCTAAATGAAGCATAATCGTCAATGGTCAAGTCCAGGTTTTCATTTAAAGCTTCAACGGCCTGTTTATGGCCGCCCTTAAAATATGCCTCATTGATCTTATCGTAACGCTCTTTATCTTCTATCTTTAAATAGGTGTCCCGGTAAACAGAAACCAGCCGTATTTCCCCAGTGCCAAGATTCACATTAAGGATCATCTGCATATCTGACCTGGTCCCCTTTCCAAGGGTCCCTTCCCTGGAATCCACGCCAAACACCGCCACGGTCCAGTAGCCCTCCATCTTTTCCTGGGTCTCAATGCTTATATTCGCATTTTGCATCTGAGGCATCTGTATCTTTGGTACCATCTGCGGCATGTGCATGATGTTCCAGGTATATCCCAGCATGGTCCCTATTAGCGCCGCCCAGACGGCCGCTATGGTAATCAATCCCCATTTTAAGTAATTAGTCATGGTTCCTCCCGTATTGTTAAATAAAAAAAAGAAGAGATGGAATTCTTATCTCTCCTTAATTTTCCTTTATTTTGAAATTTTATTCAAAAACATATTCAATCTCACTGGGATGGTCGATAATATACTTGGGTTGAAACGCTTCCAGTTCTGCACGCTCACGAAAACCCCAGGTCACAGCCACCGTATCCATTCCGGCATTGATGCCTGTCCTCATATCCGTGTTGGTATCTCCAAAATAAAGGCACTGGGAAGGCTTTGCATAAAAGTGCTCTGCCGCCATAAAGGCTCCTGATGGATCCGGCTTGCATTTCACCCCGTTGCCTTCCCCTATGATCAGGTCAAAAAATCCTCTGCCGAAAACAGCTTCCACGCATTCCACGGCACGTTCATGGCCTTTGTTGGTCAGCACTCCGATCTTAATTCCCTTATCCTTAAGGAATTTTAAAAACTCTGCTATCCCTTCGTATGGCTCCACCTTGTAAAGACAGTTTTTCTCAAAGGTATCCTCATAAAATGCAAGGGCCTCTTCAAAATGGGTCAGCTTATCATCTCCCGAATAAATCAGGGCCCGTTCTACCAGCGTTTTAAATCCGTCACCTACAAACTTCTTGGTGTGGGCCACATCAACCGGCTCATAGCCAAAATGCTCCATGGTCAGGCTGATACTGTAAGCCAGGGAATGGATGGTGTTGATAATGGTCCCATCCAGATCAAATATACAGCATTTATACATGGTTTTCTCCTTCCTGCTCTCTTCCTGTTAAGAACTCCTTCTCCTGCCATAAGGCGGCATAAGGAATTTTGACGATTAAGTCCTGCTTCTTAAGATTATAGAACAAAACCGCTTAAAAATCCACCCCAACCGCAGCCCCATGAGAAAGCGCCCAAAATCTGCCGGAATTATCACAGATTTAAACCTCCGTGCCTGGATGGGGAAAAAGCGTCCCAGCCTTCCGGCCGGGACGCTTGAAACACTTTATTCTGTTTCCACATTCTTCTTTAATGCCGCTAACACAAGGCAGCCTACTGCAGAGCCGATAATAACGGCCAGCAGGTATCCGAAAGGATTTCCAATGGTAGGAAGGACGAAGATACCACCATGAGGCGCCCGAAGGGTACAGCCAAGGGCCATGGAAAGACCGCCTGCCACTGCGGAACCTAAGATACAGGAAGGAATTACACGGATGGGATCAGCAGCCGCAAAGGGGATCGCACCCTCAGAAATAAAGGACAGACCCATAATATAGTTTACCAAACCGGACTGACGCTCCTTTTCCGTGAATTTTTTCTTGAAAAATGTGGTGCAGAGAGCTACGGCAATGGGCGGAACCATACCGCCTGCCATAACAGCCGCCATAATATCAAAATTGCCTTCTGCCAACTGGGCAGTGCCAAACACATAAGCAGCCTTGTTTACAGGACCGCCCATATCCACGGACATCATGCCTCCCACGACAGCGCCAAGAATGATCTTACTGGTGCCGCCCATGCCGTTTAACAGGCCCGTGATTCCATCGTTAATAGCGCCTACAAAAGGATTGATAAAGGTGGTTGCCACTGCTACAAGGAAAATACCGATCAATGGATACAAAAGAACAGGTTTGATTCCTTCTAAGGACTTTGGAAGCTTGCTAAACGCCTTTTTCAGCATGATCACGATGTATCCGCCGATAAAACCGGCCAGCAAAGCACCAAGGAAACCGGAGTTTACACTTCCCCCTGCCGGGTTTGCAAAGGTAGCGCCCATTTTAGCAATAAGTCCGCCTGCAAACCCCACGGCCAGACCGGGACGGTCTGCAATGCTCATGGCAATGTATCCCGCCAGGACCGGAAGCATCATGCCAAAGGCCTGTTCTCCAATGGTTTTTAGGTAAGCGGCAAGAGGAGTGTTCTTTCCAAAATTAGAAGGATCAATGGAATAATCGTCAAACAGGAAAGCCAGCGCGATTAAGATTCCTCCGCCGATAACAAAAGGAAGCATGTGGGAAACGCCGTTCATCAGATGCTTATAAATGGAGCGGCCGACTCTTTCCTGATCGCCGCCTTCTGATGAGGAGGCAGACCCTGAATGATGGTAAACAGGAGTCTCGGAGCTTACCGCTTTTTTAACCAGGTCTTCTCCCTTTTGGATACCTTCCGTAACAGTAGCCATGATCACCCGCTTTCCGTCAAAACGGGCCAGATCCACCTTCTTATCCGCGGCTATGATGATTCCGTCTGCTGCAGCGATCTCCTCTCTTGTCAGGGCATTGCCAACACCTTCCGCTCCGTTGGTTTCCGCCTTAAGAGGGATTCCCAGCTTTTTCCCCTGCTGCTCCAAATTCTCGGCAGCCATAAAAGTATGGGCGATTCCCGTGGGGCAGGCAGTTACAGCCAGAACCCTGAATCCGGTTTGGGGCTTTGCCGCGCCTTCAACCTTTTCTTCTTTTTTCTTCTGATACCGCTCTGACTCCTTATCATCAATGAGCCGCAAAAATTCTTCCTTTGATTTTGCCTTTATTAAATCACCCTTAAAGTCTAGATCCATAAGGAGAGTGGAAAGCCTGGATAATGCCTCCAGATGAACATCCGCTTCTCCCTCCGGTGCTGCAATCATGAATATCAAATGGGCAGGAGAACCGTCAAAAGCCTGGTAATCCACTCCGTCAGGCACTACCATAGCGGAAAGGCCCGGCTCCTTTACTGCTGCTACCTTTGCATGGGGAATGGCGATCCCCTCGCCTACTGCCGTGCTTCCCAGGGCTTCCCTTGCCAGGATCCCTTCCCTGTATCCGGCCTTATCCTTAAGCCTTCCTCCGGCTTCCATTAAGCCTACCAGTTTGTCAATGGCCTCTTCCTTGCTGGAAACCGTTACTCCCAGCTCAATGCTTTCCTTTCTCAGCAATTCCGTAATTCTCATCAAAACCCCTCCTTTGATAATTCTTCATACAGCTTCATAATATCTTCCTTGCCTGCAAGCCCCTCTGAAAAGGCGCTGGCACTTCCTGCCGCGCTTCCAAGATGCAGTGCATGCTTAAAGCTGCCGTTTTCCAGATAACCTGCAATAAATCCTGCCACCATGGAATCTCCTGCTCCCACAGAATTCTTCACCGTTCCCTTTGGCACACCCATCCGGAACACTTCCCCTTCTTCAGTAATCAGAATGGCTCCGTCTCCTGCCATGGAAACCAGCACATTTCTGGCTCCCTTCTCCTGAAGGCGCTTCCCATAGTCGATGATCTCTTCCGGGCCATGAAGGGTTACGCCAAACATCTCACCTAATTCATGATTATTAGGCTTAATGAGGAAGGGATGGTAAGAAAGTACATTAATGAGGAGATCCTTTGTTGCATCCACCACAATACGGACTCCCCTTCCGTCCAGAGACTTCATGATCCGCTCATAGATGTCATCGTCAATGGATTTTGGAATGCTGCCGGATAAGACCAGCATATCCCCCTCAGTCAGATGGTCCAGTTTCTCAAAAAGCAGCTTTACGTCTTCCCCGGTGATTTCAGGCCCCATGCCGTTAATCTCTGTCTCTTCCTGGGATTTAAGCTTCACATTGATCCTGGATAAGCCCTTTTTGACACGGATAAAATCCGCCTCAAACCCAAGGCCCTTAACTCCCCGGCAGATCTCCTCTCCGGTAAATCCTGCCACAAAGCCAAGTGCGGTATTTTCATACCCCAAAGCCCATAAAACCGCAGATACGTTTAGTCCTTTTCCCCCATAATAGATGCTTTCCTGCTCAGTTCTATTGACAGCTCCCAGTGTGAAGTGATCTACCCTTACGACATAATCCAGGGCAGGATTAAATGTTACGGTGTAAATCATATGTCACCTCTCCTTTTATATATAAAATTTTATTTCTTCTCTACTTCTATAATATAATACGATTGCTTTATTTCGTCAATATCTTTCTTTAAGAAATGTTATTTCTTGAAGCATTTCAGGATTTTGCACAAATTTATTATAATATTTCGAAGAAAAAAACCGTTTTTTTATGCTGATTGCCTTTTTGAGTATTCCCTGATAAGGGCCAAAGTATTTACCCTTTTCTTCCGCTGTTTTTTCATCACTCATCCCCAACATCCTAAATAAAAAGCAGGTTTACACTGTCATCATAACATTGTGCAAACCTGCTGTCCATGGACTCTCTATGCAATTTTAGTCAAGGGGATATTCCCAATCCCCTTGGCTGCTTGATTCGGTTAAAAAAGCTTTTTCTTAATAGTATATCTGGCAACCTGTTCTTTAAGCATCTGAGCCTGTGCTGATAATTCCTGACTTGTAGCAGCGCTTTCCTCAGCGATTGCCGCATTGTTCTGAACAATATTGGAAATCTGTTCAATACCTGCTGTAACTTCTTTCAAAGATAAAAACTGTACATCGGTCTTTTCTGAAATTTCAGCAATATCCGAAATAATTTCTTTGGCGCCTGTCATAACATTTCCAAGGGAAGTCGCTGTAATCTCAGCAAATTCAGCACCTTCCTGTATGGAACGAAGAGAACTTTCAATCAAGCCGGTAGTATTTTTAGCTGCTTGTGCACTCTTTGATGCAAGATTTCTTACTTCATCAGCAACAACTGCAAATCCTTTTCCTGCTTCTCCGGCCCTGGCAGCTTCAACAGCCGCATTCAGAGCCAGTATATTCGTCTGGAATGCAATATCTTCAATGGTCTTTATTATGTTTCCAATCTGGCCTGAAGTTTCCGTTATATCAGCCATAGACTTAAGAAGCTCATTCATCTGTTTATTGCTGTTTTCCAATTCTGTTCCAACGGCCTCAGCCTTATCATTGGCATTATTCGCATGCATTGCACTTTCCTTGACCTGACCGGTAATTTCCATAATTTTTGCAGAAAGTTCTTCTATGGAACTTGCCTGTTCAATCGCCCCCTGACTCAATGACTGAGAACCGTCAGAAAACTGCTGGGAACCAGTTGCCACCTGTTCAGCAGCTACCCGCATTTCGTTGAAAGTATCATTAAGTGAATCTAAAATACGGCATAAACTAATCTTTATTTTATTAAAATCTCCTATAAACTCTTTTTCAATGGAAAGATCCAGATTGCCTGAAGCTACCTGTCCAAGTACCTTTGAAATTTCATTGATATAGCCGCCTAATATTTCCGAAGTTTCTTCAAAAATTTTAGCAAGCAATCCTAATTCATCATTTTTATAAATGATAGACCCATTGTCATGAGAAAGATCACCGTTTCTCATTTTTTCTGCCAGACCCATTACAGAATCCACGGGAGCAAGACCTTTCTTTAATGTCATAACACTGACCAATATCAGTACAGCCAAACCAATCATACCAATACCCGCTAACGCTAAAGTGATCGTTGCTACTGAGCTCATAGCCTCACTTTCATTCACCACAAAAGCACTTGACCAGTTAACATCAGTCCCCTCTAAATGAAGTGCCTCATGAATGACCAATGCAGTTTTTCCCTGAGAATAAGAATTCTTGATTTTTCCGGTTACCGATTTTCCGCTTGCCACTGCATTTTGAATTGCTTCATAATCAGAAACAGATTGGGGCACAGTGCCAACGATTCCTTTGTCTGCAGTGTGTGCCATACAAATTCCATTGCTTGTAACAATATAGCTATAGGAAGTCTCATATCCTCCGTCTGCATAATCTAATCCTGCAATGCTGGACAGATCGATATCACAGTTTGCAACTCCTAAAAATTCACCGTCTTCATTTACAATGGGGGTGCTCAGCGTAATCAGCCAAATCTTTTCACCTGTAGAAAGCTGGTACTCATATGGTTCTGTTACATGAACCGATAAATTATTCTTTGCAGGTAAATAATAATCTGCATTTCCGTATGTATCAAAATCATTTAAAACATCAAGTCCTGCGCTGGAACCATCCCGGAAAACATAATAAGAAAGTCCGTTGGGTGTATCCGGCATATATTTGTTTGGCTCAAACGCATAATATGCGGAAAATATCTTGTTGTTTTTTAATACTCCCTGCAAAGATTTTGCCAGCATTGCATTTGCTTCTTCCTTGTTAAGTGTTTGATATCTCTGCACTTCTAAAGATAAGGCCTGGGAAAATACCAGCATACTATCCAAATACGATAATACTTCTTTGGCATTTTCTTCTGCAATATAATTTAGCTCTTTCTCCGTCATTTTAGTTACGGTAGTACTTGCTAACAGACTTAAACAGGAACACATTGCAACAATTACAATCAAGATTATAATTGCCATAGTAATCGGTATTTTTACTGAAAGCCTGTTTCTCCATAGTATTTTTTCATTGTTCATCTTAATTTCCCCTTTTAACAGTTATTTTCAGGCAAAAGACAGTTTTCTGACTGTCAGGATATTTTCCCTGACCATATTCCTTCTTTTTCCGGCTTCTTAGAAACTATATCGGCTTAGATGAGTTTCTTCATAAGTTCTTCCGTTACACTTTATAATCCCAGGAGGATTGGGTTTCCTAAAGAGCACAAAGAAAATCGGAGCCAGGACTTGTGTCCTGACACCGATTTGCCTGCAGCCAGAACCGCCGGTTTTACCAGCGGTGCTGATTTACTTTTTATCATCAGAAATGGCGATCTCATGACGCCTGATACGGTCATGGGAATCCTTTCTGCTGACCGATAAGAACAGATACAATATTTCCATCACGGTCGTAGCCGACACTCTGGAAAAGCAGAACTCTCCCAGAAGGAGTTTTTCCCTGGTGGCTGTGGTGATGTGGTAATCACAGGCCTGGCCCAGGGGAGATGAGGCGTTGTTGGTAATGGCAATGGTTGGCGTATGGTTTTCCTTTGCAACCGCCACCAGGGTCATCAACCGCTTGGAAAAGCCGGAATTGGATATGATGATGATGGCATCCTCTTCCTTAAGATTGCAGGTATAGGCCATCTGGGTTTCCCAGATGGAACCGGATACGGCAGCAACCCCAAGTTGATTGAACTTAAAGGAGCCATCCATTGCCACCGGTATGGTATTCCCAACAGCCACAAGCTGTACGGTCCTGGCTCGTTCGATCACGGACAGGATCCGGTTTAACGCCTCCGGGTCCATCATGGATATGGTCTGGGTCAGCTCCGCCACCTTATTGGCCAGAATATTCTGAAGGGACTGAGCAATGTTATCCCGGCTGATGTCATTGGAGACTTCAATGGAATTGCCCCTTTCCTCAGCCACCTCCTTTGCCAGATTGATTTTTAAGTGATGAAAACCGTTAAATCCGCACCTTCTGCAGAATCTGGACACCGTTGCATCGCTGGTTCCGCTTGCAAGGGCCAGCTCCGCCACCGTCATATCGATTATGTCACTTTTATGGGCCAGGATATAATCCGCAATCTTCTTTTCCGCTTCAAAAAACGAATCATAAGATGAACAGAGAACACCGGATACGCTAATATTTTCCTGCATGAACAATCTACCTCGAACTTTACGTAATTTTATTTCATCATTATATCACGACATGAAATATATTGTAAAGGGGCTGTCTGCTTTTCCTGTCTGTCTCATTCCTTCTTCTCCAGCCGGCACTCCCAGGTGTTGTGGTCATATCCCGTATCCTTAAGGATCTTTCCAATTTCAGCAAACATCCGGCTTTCCGGCAGATTCCTCTGCCATAAACCGAAGGCTTCCCCTGAGCGGATCTCTGCCCCATTAACAGGGACTCCTTCACAGTAAGCCCTGTTAATATCCCCATACAGCTCTGCCATTTTTTCCACCTGTTCCTCCGGCAGGTTCTTAATCTTGCCGGAAACCTGGCTGCTGACCACTTCTGTAAGAAATTTCATCCCGTATTCTTTGAAATTAAGAAGATTTTCATCGGAAATCCCCTCTTCCTTTGCCCAACCTTCCACATCCATGGCCCTGGTGGTATAAACCAGCCTTTCATCCTCTGTCCACTGAAGAACCCCGTAGCGGCAGGGCGAAATGGCAAAAGAGTCTGCAACCACTTCACTGATATGGTAGGCGTCCTCACTCTCTCCCGGCTCCGGCTTATGCTTTTTGGTCCTCTGCAAGTGCAGGTGGCCGCTTATGTAAAGAGGAACCCGGTAGGATTCCAAAAGTTCAATGACATTCTGGCTGTTTTCAAGGGTGCAGTCGGTTGGATAGAGAATGCTTTCCTTTAACAGGTTGTGATGAGCGATGGGGATCACAGTTATCCCCTGCCGCCTTGCCTCTTCAAGCTGTTTTTTCATCCATACCAGGGTCTCATCTTTGATCTTTCCTCCGACCTTATTAAGAGGCTCATACTGGGCGGAGTCAAGCATCAGAAGCCAGTTTTTCTCATCCAGCTCATAGACATAGCTTAAGGAGTCTTCATCCCGGTTCTTCGCCTGGTCATACCCAAACCGGCGGTAAATGTCATAAAACCCCTGAGGGTCTACAATATCCGCCACTTCCTTTTCCTTGCCGAAATAGGAGGCTGAAAAATAGTTGTTAATATCATGGTTGCCGGGAATGACAAGCACCTTTACTCCCTTTTCTTCCAGTATCCCCAGTTTCTCCGCCAATGCTTCATGGCCCGCCTTTTCCCCATTAAGAGTTAAGTCTCCGCTTAAGACCACGGCAGTGGGCTTAAGTACTTCCATCTCAGCCGTAAAAGCATCCATGAGCTGAGGAATGTAATTGACCAGCTTTCCATCGTCCTGCTTTTGCATCTCATCAAAGGCCTCTCCGTAATCCGTAAGCATTGGAGAATAATAATGGACATCAGAGGCGACTACGATCACAGGAGGCTTGTATTCCTCTGTCTCTTCCTCTGTTTCTTCCTCTACAGGCTGTTCTTGCCGTTTTTTCCTGATCTCTTTCCGGGTTTCCGGTTCCGTTTTTTCTTCACTTGTCTCTGTCTTAAAATTTATAGGTTCTTTTTCACTGGTACTTTCCTCCTGCTCCGTCGGCTTTAAGCTTTCTTCATAAGACTTGCCGGAGGTTTCCTCCCTGCCACGTTTGGAGGTATCCAGATTATCCACGACCATGACAATGCCAAAACAAAGGAAAATCATGACCGTATAAATCAGGACCAGGAGCCAGTTCTTTTTTCTTCTGTTCATGTTGTTCCACAAAGATCCCTTTCCACTTCCTGTCAGTTTTATCCTATGGAATCATAACATGTTTTCAAAAATACGGCAACCTTTTCTCTCTTGCAAAGGCCCATGGACACACCCGGGCCTTTTCCGTTCTCTCCATGATACAGCAAAAATCCGCCGCTGTCACGAACACACAGGGCGGATTTTTACATTTATTCATACCATCTTATCATTGGAAGGTGATTGTTTATCCCTTTGGACACAAGGATCTGATGGAGATCAATGACCCCGTTGTTAAAGGTGGCAGCACAGGAGCTTAAATACAAGTCCCACATTCTGGTAAACTCTGCTCCCATTTTCTCCTGGATCTCTAAACGGTTGTCATTAAAATTCTGTCCCCACAAAAGCAGGGTCCTGCAATAATGGCGGCGAAGGCTTTCCACGTCCAGGGTGTAAAACTGATGCTCGCTTAAAATGTTGATCATCTCCCGAAGGCTTGGAATGGTGCCTCCCGGAAAAATATATTTCTTCATCCATGGATCTCCCGGATATTCCTTTAAGGCACTGATGTAATGAAGAAGAAACAATCCGCCTGGATTTAACACTGCTTCCGCATTTTTTACGAACAGACCGTAATTGTCCCTTCCCACATGCTCCAGCATGCCGACGCTGACAACCCGGTCAAAGGTCCTGCCCCAGTTTTCTAAGTCCCGGTAATCCATCAGTTCCACCGACACCCTGCCCGTCAGGCCTTCCGCCTTAATCCGCTCTTCAAATTTCTTTTTCTGCTCTTTGCTTAAGGTGATTCCAACTCCCCGGGTCCCGTATTCCTTGGCAGCCCTGATCAGCAAATATCCCCAGCCGCAGCCGATATCCAGAAGGGTCATGTCCTTTTTCAGATAAAGCTTCTTTAAGATCCGTTCCACCTTATTGCACTGGGCATCGTATAAGGTATCATTTTCCGTCTTAAAATAGCCGCAGGAATAGCTCATAGTATCATCAAGCCAAAGGCGGTAGAAATCATTTCCGATATCATAATGGGATGTGACTTCCTTTTCCTGATTCCGCTTGGACTGGGACGAAAAAATCAGCTTCTTAAGCTTTCCCTGATCCATTGAAAACTTCTCCATCTGGCCCAGGAAATGATTCAGTGCGTGAAACAGATCCCCTTCAATATCCAGGCTCCCTTTCATATAGGCCTCTCCCAGGGCCAGAGAAGTGCTGGTCAGCAGATCCCTGCCTTGGATATCCTCTTTCAGATCCACAATAAACGTTGGATTCCCCTGCCCGATGTGATAAGTCTTTCCATGAATCTTTACGTCAAAGGGGTGCTGGTCAAATCTCTGAAGAAAGGAAATTAAAAAGTTGTCTGTCATGGTTTTCATGGCATTTCCTCCAATCTGCTTTTTATTCCTTCTGAGATTTTTGCCCGTTTTTCGTGATTTCATAAGCCTTGTTTATTGCAAAGTTCCATTTTTTCAACATCAGGGCCGTTCTGCAGGACATTTTTTATAATCTGTGCTAAAATTTAAGAAGCTGTCAGGATGGGAAAAACCGGTAACATGCCATACTGTTTATCCCTTCCCATGAGGCGGCATAAAATCACTTACAGGAGCAGACGATCATGAACAAGCAAAATCATTTATACGGACACTTAGCCGCCGGGTTCTCCATATTTGTATGGGGAACTACCTTTATCTCCACCAAAGTTCTTCTTGAGGCTTTCACCCCTCTTGAAATTCTGTTTTTCCGCTTTCTCATGGGGTATGCTGCCCTGTGGCTGGCTTGTCCCCGCCTTTTGCGCACAAAAAGCCGGACACAGGAAATCCTTTTCGCAGCCGCCGGAATATGTGGCGTAACCTTATATTTCCTCATGGAAAATTTTGCCCTTACCTATACCCTTGCCGCCAACGTCAGTGTGATCATCGCCGTAGCCCCGTTTTTTACAGCCCTGTTTGACTGGCTGTTCCTAAAAGGGAAAAAACCGGGTCCCCGCTTTCTGGCGGGATTTTTGACTGCGATCATGGGGATCAGCCTGATGAGCTTCCAGAGAACCTCCGGCATGAAGCTGAACCCAAAGGGGGATTTTCTGGCACTGGCTGCCGCAGTCACCTGGGCAGCTTATTCTGTGATCACAAAAAAAATAGGAGAATACGGCCATGGGACCGTTGTAACAACGAGGCGCATTTTCTTCTACGGCCTTCTGTTCATGGTTCCCTCACTGGCAATTCTCCCCTTCCGCCTCGGCCTTTACCGCTTTGCCGATACAAAGAACTTATTTAATATCCTGTTTTTAGGCCTGGGTGCCTCTGCACTCTGCTTTGCCACCTGGAATTTTGCCGTGAAGGAACTGGGCACTGTAAAGACCAGCGTCTACATCTATGCAGTCCCGGTGATCACTGTGATCTCATCCATGCTCCTGTTAAGGGAGCCCATCAGCTTCCAGTCTGCCTGCGGGATCATGCTGACCCTGGCAGGGCTTATGGTTTCCGAAAGCAAGACCCATTCCCAGGGCTTCCGCCTTCGGTGGAGAAAACAAGGTTCTGCCCAAAATTGATTTTCTCATCCCCCAGGGCACATATGGAGAGAACATATTCCTCCTCCACCATTGTCTGATAAAAGGCTGCGCCTGGAACAGAACACACCGGATGGGCCTCCCCATTCCATTCAAAGGATATGCCGGTGAGAGGCATGGTGATGCCGCAGCCCACCGCCTTTAAGTAGCTTTCCTTTAACGTCCATATCCGGAAGAAGTATTGGGAATGCTCCTCCTCCGGTATCTCCTCCATACGCCGTCTTTCAGCATCAGAAAAAACCTTCCTCAGGATATTCTGCCGGAAGGGCCGTATCCGTTCCACATCGATTCCCAGCTCCCTGTCTCCAATTCCGCAGGCCACCATGCCGTCTGTATGGCTGATGTTATAGCGGATGTGGGGAAAATCCTTAAGATAGGGTTTTCCGTGCTCCCCTTTCAAAATAACCGGCTGGTTCTGTGATCCTGAACTGATTCCATATAGATCTTTTAACCCCATGTGAAGAAGCTTTTTTCCAAGCTCATGCTCCTGCTCCCACTTTTTCTTTCCACAGGCTGCCTCATATCTTGTCAGATAAATCCGTATCATACTGCTTAAAACCTTTGTCTAAATTCCTGTCTTGTTCCACGCCCGGTTTTCCACCGGACTTCCATGACCGAAATATACCTTTCTCGCGCCAAGGGCGCTGATCTTATCCGCACTTTTTATCATCTCTTTCCTGTCCCAGTATATCATGGACAGTCCGGGATAAAACATGTTCATCAATGCGTCTCCCACAATAACAGCCTTTTCCTTAAGGTCAATTCCTATGGACCCTCTGGTATGCCCCGGAAGCTCCATGATCCTGGCATTGATCCCGTACTCCTTCAGCCAGTCTCCCTCTTTCAAAAAAATTTCCGGGGTAAACTCCGGTATCCTGTCCGTCTCATAGCTTTTGGCCGAAACCTCCGCAACCACCATTCCCAAAAATCCCTGATAGCGGAGAGGCTCAGTAAAACTGTCTTTAATGAGATTTAAGTCCTCCTTATGCAGGGCAACCGGAACTCCCAATGCCTTCTTAAGATAGGCCGTATTCTGTACATGATCCGCATGACCATGAGTGAGTACGATCAGCTCCACCTTTGTTTTCCGGCATTGGGCCAGTATTTTTTCTTCAGATCCGATCCTTCCTGTATCCACAAGAATGGCTCTTCCATGTTCCTCGATCAGATAGGTGTTCACACTTCCGCATCTGATCCGCTTTATTTCTGCCATCTTTTTTCATCTCTCTTTCAAATACATTTATTTCTGCAGGCAATGAGTCAGGCGCTGGAATGCTTGTATTTCTGCATCTGGCAAATGCCCCGCAGCTTGCTGCAGGGTATTTGGCTCTCCGCCGGAAAATAACCTTCGGCACCATAACGCTATTGTTCATTGTATTGAAAGAAGGCCCTGTATATTACCGATTTCTCTTCTATCTTTTTCTGTATATGCAGTCTATCACACCGTTTTCCGTTTCCGCAGATACCAGCTTTAAGGGAACCTGTTTTCCCGTTTTTTCAAACAATGGGATTCCGCTCCCAAGAAGCAACGGCATAACGGTCAGGTGGTATTCATCAATGAATTCCTTTTCCATTAACTGATTCACCACCTGCGCCCCTCCGCAGATCCAGATCCCTTTTCCTTCCCTTTTCTTTAAACCGGAAAGGAAGGTTTCCAAAGGTTCCCTGGTAAACCGGATTCCAGGCCTGTCTTCCATTTCCCTGTGGGTTAAAACATAGGTTTCCTTTCCAGGATAAGGCCAGACCTCCGGGGACAGCTCCGTAACCACCTGCCGGTAGGTGCGGTATCCCATAATAACCGTGTCCACCTGTTTTTCAAACCGGCCGTAGCCGTAATCTCCCTGATAGGCTTCATCCTGGCCGCCCAGCCAGTCCACCTTTCCTTCCTCATCTGCAATATATCCATCCAGGCTGACCCCAATGTATAAGATCACCTTCCGCTCCAGCCCATATTCCAACTGACAGTCAAAAGGCTCTCTTTCCACGTGTTCCCTGTGGTATTCCCTGGCTTCCACGCAGCCCAGGGACTTATAAAACCCCTGTGTCTCCACCGAAGAGTGGGAAGAAATATAAAGCTTGCCTGCCCCCTCCATCCTGGCCCATTGGGCTGCCAGTTGAAAGAGCCTGCTGCCTGCCTTTTGGCCTCTTAAGTCCCTTGATACATGAAGGCTGGAAAGATCAAGGTATTGGTTTTCCCTGCCCAGGGGGGCCTTTTCCACAGATGCAAACCCCTTTAGTTTTCCTTCCAGAAAACAGCCGAAGACAACTCCTCCTGTGGTGACGGTATTTTTCAGGCATTTTACCAATACCTCATAATCTTCGTCCTTCCACTGCTCAATAAAAGGATTTTCCTTTATCACCCAGTCACCCTTTTCCTTCCGCCAGCACTTCTTCACTTCCTGGAAGCGGTCAAAATCCTTAAAAAGTTCTCTGCTCAGCTCTTCTTCCTTTAATTCCCTAAACTCCATGAAATATCTCCCCTTTTGATTCTTATGGCTTATAGCATATCATCTTTTGCCTCTTTCATCAATTCCTTTTCCAGGCCGCAGCAAAAAGACTGGAATAAAGGGCCCGGTTTTATGATTCATAGGACGCAATTTTCTATGAATCATAAAAGAGCCCGGCAAGTCTTAAATTCCAGACTTGCCGGGCCTTTCCCATTTCTTATGACCGCCGGATATGGAATGCGTCCATTCCCGGATAAACTGCACTTTCTCCCAGCTCTTCTTCAATGCGAAGCAACTGGTTATACTTTGCCACACGTTCGCTTCTGCTTGGCGCTCCTGTCTTTATCTGGCAGGTATTAAGAGCCACGGCAAGATCTGCAATGGTAGTATCTTCTGTTTCACCGGAACGGTGGGATACAATGGCCGTATAGCCTGCGCTGTGGGCCATCTTAATCGCCTCAAGAGTTTCAGATACAGAACCGATCTGGTTCAGCTTGATCAGGATGGAATTGCCGCATCCGTCTGAGATTCCTCTCTTTAAGCGCTCCGTATTGGTTACAAACAGGTCATCTCCAACCAACTGGATCTTGGTGCCCAGCGCTTCCGTAAGTTTTTTCCAGCCTTCCCAGTCCTCCTCATCAAGAGCATCCTCAATGGAATAAATGGGATACTTTTCACACAGCTTTTTCCAGTGCTCAATGAGTTCTTCAGAAGTAAAGTGGGTTCCGCCCTTGGGAAGGACATACTCTCCCTGCTTTTCGCCCTTCCATTCGCTGGAAGCTGCATCCATTGCAAGGACAAAATCACGTCCAGGCTCATAGCCTGCCTTTCTGATGGCCTCAAGGATTAATTCAATGGCTGCTTCATCACTGTCCAGATCCGGGGCAAAACCGCCCTCGTCTCCTACAGCAGTAGCCAGACCCTTTGCCTTTAATATGGAAGCCAGGCAGTGGAACACTTCCGTACACCACCGAAGGCCTTCCTTAAAGCTGGAAGCACCTGCCGGCATGATCATGAATTCCTGCACATCTACCGTATTGGCTGCGTGGGCTCCGCCGTTTAAAATATTCATCATGGGAACAGGAAGGCGGTTTCCGGATATTCCGCCTAAGAAACGGTAAAGGGGGATCCCCATGCTGATAGCTGCCGCTCTGGCGCAGGCAATGGATACTGCCAGGATAGCATTGGCTCCCAGTCTGGACTTATCCTTTGTTCCGTCTGCGGAAAACATTGCCTGGTCAATGGCATAAATATCGGAAGCATCCATTCCAGTGATGGCGTAATGGATCACCGTGTTGATGTTATGAACTGCATTTAAGACACCTTTTCCGCCATAACGGGCCTTGTCTCCATCCCGAAGCTCCAGAGCCTCAAATACACCGGTAGAAGCGCCGCTGGGGGCCGCTCCTCTGGCGATGGTCCCGTCTGCCAGATGCACCTCAGCCTCAACCGTAGGATTTCCTCTGGAATCAATAATTTCTCTTCCTATTACTTTTTCAATCTCCAGATAGTTCATCATTTTTTCTCCTTTTCTTTTAAATGGTTTCTATAATGGAAGGAACCTCTTAAGGAAATTCTTTCCAGTTTCCATGTTTTTATCATTGATCTTCATACAGGGAACAGTTTTAATGACGCTCCATAAGCTGCAGCCTCATTTCAGGCCCCAGAAATGGGCCGCCTTCGCAGCCATACTCCTTTAATATGGCTTATTTCCATCATTTTTATAAGTTAGTCACTCCTAATTCACAGGATAAGTATACCACATTTTACCGAAAAATTCAATACAGACACTGATAATTATTACTGATTTATCCATTAAAAAGCAAAAAGCTCTTGCCCCTGGGCTATACAGGGACAAAAGCTTATAACTTTTTTAAAATTACAGAAATGCCTGTAATATAAAGTTTATAACAAACAGAATGGTTGCTACTACAATAATCGGATTCAGCTCATTTGCTTTCTTTTTGCAGATCTTTACGATGCAGTAGAAAATAAACGCCGCTGCAATGCCGTAAGAAATACTGTAGCAAAGTGCCATAAACACGCCTGCAAAGAAAGCGGGAATTGCTTCTTCCAATTCCGTCCATTCAATCTCCTTAAATGAAGAGATCATCATACATCCAACAATGACAAGAGCCGGAGCTGTTGCAACGGATGGAACTGCACTGATAAAGGAGGCCATGAATGCACTTAATGCAAAACAAACAGCTACGACTACGGAAGTAAGACCCGTACGTCCGCCGGCTCCGATCCCTGCTGCACTTTCCACATAAGTGGTCGTGTTTGAAGTGCCGAAAATGGCGCCAATGGAAGTCGCTGTAGCATCTGCAAATAACGCTTTATCCATCTTGGAAGAAAATCCTTTGCCTGATTCTAAGGAAGCTTCATCTTCGGCACTAAAGATTCCGCTTCTGCGGCCAGTTCCAATGAAGGTTCCGATGGTATCAAATGTATCAGATAAGCTGAAAGAGAAAATAGTAATTAATACAAGAGGAAGCTTAGCCATGTCGCCAAATAAAGAAGGAAGCCCGTCTGCCGTAAAAATCACCCCAAAGGTAGTTGGAAGCACTGCCAAAGCTTCTGAAAAGTTTACAGTATCTCCTGTTTTTGTAATACCTAAGGGAATACCGATTAAAGTCGTTAAGATAATGCCGATTAAAATGCCGCCCTTTACATTGAGTACCGTCAATACAATAATTAATACAAGACCGATAATAAATAAAACAAGAGCCTTTGTTGCAATAACTGACATTGCCGGAACACCTGCTGCAAAATTAATAGCGCCTGCATTCAAAAGACCTATGTATGCAATAAAGATGCCAATACCTCCGCCGATGGCGTTCTGCAAGCTTGCAGGAATGGCTTTGATGATATACTTACGGATCCTGGTCACTGTGATCAAAATATTAAGAAGACCACAGATGAATACCATTGACAAAGCCTGCTGCCATGTAAATTTCAATGCAAAACATACGGTGTAAACAAAAAATGCATTTAATCCCATGCCCGGTGCCTGAGCATATGGTACATTGGCTACAAGGCCCATAATCAAAGTACCTATAATCGCAGAAATGATGGTTGCTAAAAATACTGCGCCCCACTCCATACCTGCCTGGCTTAGAGTATTAGGATTTACTATGATTATATACGCCATTGCAAAAAATGTGGTGACTCCGGCTATAATCTCAGTAGTAACATTCGTTCCATTTTCCTTAAGCTTAAAAAACTGCTCCATGATAAAACTCCTTTTTCATTTTATTTTGCGAGACTGATGTTTCTTAATTACTACCTGATTATACCACTTTCTTCAATTAATTTTAATAAAATTTTAAGATTCTACTCATTATTTTTATTAATCCTATTAATTAGTATGTTTAATATAAACGATATATTCCATTAATGAAGCTTATTTAAAACAAGCAGTCACCACAAACAGCTCCAGTTTCCCTGCCATTTCAGCGGATACTTTACTTCCCTTAAAACAGGTAAGTCTTTTTGCAGGACCTGGCAGATTCATGACTTCCATTGCGGCATTTTGCTTATAGAAAAATTATAAACCGGCTGGAAAAGCTGATAATGTGTCTTCCGGAAAGAACAGATTTTAGATTTACAAAACGGAAAATGCCGGGGAAGGTACAAAGGAAACCTTTTTCCCTTTGCACCTTCCCCGGCAATTCTGCCAACCGTATTACAGCAGCCAGAAGTCTTTTCTATTCTCTCCGTATTCCAGCCGGAACCGGAGCCTGGAAAAAAACTCCTCCAAAGCCTTATAAAGCTCCTCCCATTGTCCGCTGCCGTTTTTGTCATTTAATGATTCGATCCAGCAGGACTGCTTCCC
The DNA here is from genome assembly GCF_054772055.1 of Lacrimispora brassicae. Taxonomy (NCBI): domain Bacteria; kingdom Bacillati; phylum Bacillota; class Clostridia; order Lachnospirales; family Lachnospiraceae; genus Lacrimispora; species Lacrimispora brassicae. The sequence goes on from NZ_BRYH01000001.1 coordinate 63,306, forward strand.
GCAGGCATCTCTTAAGTGGATCTTAAATTCCAGGTCTTTGCCCCTGATCCATTCATTGCATTCCAAAATCTCGGTGATAGAAACAATCTTCATATACGCCTCTATTCCTGGCCCTTATACTTCTTTGCCTGTTCTTCAATGTATTCCAGGTCATCAAAATAATTGATCTTCATGGCTTCTTTCACGCCCTTTAAGGTCCGGGCCGCCGCTGCCTCAGCTTTATCGCTTCCCTCTTTTAATATCTGATATACGTGAGGAATGTTGGCCTCGTATTCTTTTCTTCTTCTGCGGATAGGCTCTAATTCTGCCTGAAGGACGCTGTTTAAGAACCGTTTTACCTTTACATCGCCTAAACCGCCACGTCTGTAGTGGTCCTTAAGCTCGTCAAGATTCTTATAATCAGGCAGATACTTTTCAAAATCCTCATCCTTACAGAAGGCATCTAAGTAAGTAAATACCGTATTACCTTCTACCTCTCCCGGATCGGAAACCTGGATGTGGTTAGGGTCTGTGTACATGCTCATGACCTTTTTCTTCACGTCCTCTTCCGAATCGGATAAATAAATGCAGTTTCCAAGGGATTTGCTCATCTTGGCCTTGCCGTCAGTGCCTGGGAGCCGTAAACACGCCTTATTATCAGGAAGCTGGATCTCCGGCTCTACAAGAGCATCTCCGTAAACGGAATTGAACTTACGCACGATTTCCCTGGTCTGCTCAATCATTGGCTCCTGGTCCTCTCCTACGGGCACCGTAGTGGCCTGGAACGCCGTAATGTCAGCCGCCTGGCTGATGGGATAGGTAAAGAAGCCTACAGGAATGCTGGTTTCAAAATTTCTCATGGCGATCTCGGATTTTACCGTAGGATTCCGCTGCAGCCTGGATACGGTTACCAGATTCATATAGTAAAAGGACAGCTCTGTAAGCTGCGGAATCTGTGACTGGATAAACAGGGTACATTTCTTCGGGTCCAGCCCGCAGGAAAGGTAATCCAGCGCAACCTCAATAATATTCTGACGAACCTTTTCCGGATTGTCGGCATTGTCCGTAAGTGCCTGGGCATCCGCAATCATTATAAAAATCTCGTCAAATTCGCCGGAATTCTGCAGCTCCACCCTGCCCTTTAGCGAACCAACGTAATGGCCGATATGAAGCTTTCCGGTGGGCCGGTCCCCTGTTAATATAATCTTTCCCATGTTTTTTGGTACCTCCAGATGTGTTGTATCGTAAATCCGTAGTGCGGGGAAGGAATCCTGGGGGATTCCTTCCCCACGGGCATTCGCCCAATGAAACAGGCCATGACAAGATTTTCTTATGTGCAAGCACAACGAAAATCTTCTCCTGTCCTGTTTCGCACTACTCATTGCTTTCGTGGATATTATACCATCCATTTTATATTTGTCAATCAGGCGTGTTATTTTGACTGAAATACTCCCTCTGCATAGTTGACGGAAGCCATGGCATCCCGGCAGTACCGGTCTGCGCCAATGGTTTTTGCATATCCTTCTGTAAGCACGGCCCCTCCTACCATCACCTTCACAAAAGGAGCGGTCTCCCTAAGCTGCCTGATGGTCTCTTCCATGCTGGGGACCGTAGTGGTCATAAGGGCGCTTAAGCCTACCAGCTTCACCTCGTCCCTTACTGCAGTCTCCACGATCCGTTCCGGAGGAACGTCTTTTCCTAAGTCAATGACGTCATAGCTGTAGTTTTCCAGGAGGACCTTCACAATATTCTTGCCGATATCATGAATATCTCCCTTGACCGTAGCCAGGATGATCTTTCCCTTTTTCTCCTGTGCCATACCGCCCTCTGCCATCTTCTCCTTTATGACCTCAAAAGCTGCCTTGGCGGCTTCCGCGCTCATTAAAAGCTGGGGAAGGAATACCGTCCCGTTTTCAAAGCCCCTTCCCACCCGGTCCAGGGCCGGGATCATCTCCTCATTGATAATGGTCAATGGCTCCTGTTCCTTTAAAAGCTCTGTTACTGCGGCATGAGCCCGGTCCTTAAGCCCCTTTGCAATGCTTTCCGACAGGGGCATATCTTTGCCGGAGACGCTCCCTGCAGCGGTTCCCTGCCTTACCGTCTCTCCCAAAGTGGCCACCTGGCCGCTGTAAACCGAGATATAGCTGCTGCACTGGGGATCCAGATCAGCAAGAGTCCGAAAGCTGTAGTAGGAACGCATCATAGCCTCTGAATTGGGATTTATGATGGCGGCGCTTAAGCCATTTTGAAGGGCCATGGCAAAAAAGGTGGAGTTGATGATTTCTCTCTGAGGAAGCCCGAAGGAAATGTTGGAAACTCCCAGTATGGTCCTGCCTCCCAGCTCATCCCTGATCCTTCTTAAGGTTTCAAGAGTGGTCAGAGCACCCTTGCTGTCAGAGCTGACGGTCATGCAAAGGGCATCGATGATAATGTCCTTTTTCTCGATTCCATATTCCGCAGCCTTTTCATAGATCTTCTCTGCAACGGCGATCCTTCCATCCGCTGTCTCCGGGATGCCGTCTTCATCAAGAGCCAGGGCAACCACAACGCCTCCATACCGTTTTACCAAAGGAAAAATAGCCTCCATCTCTTCCTTTTTCCCATTTACAGAATTAATAAGGGGCTTTCCGTTGTAAACTCTCATTGCCTGCTCCATTGCTGACCTATTGGAAGTATCAATCTGAAGCGGCAGGTCAATGATGCTCTGAAGCTCCCTGATCACTTCCACCATCATGGAAGGCTCGTCAATTTCCGGAAGACCTACGTTTACATCCAGGATATGGGCCCCATTGTCCTGCTGGGTCACACCCTCTCTGAGGATATATTCCAGGTTATGATCCCGAAGAGCCTGTTTAAACTTGGATTTCCCTGTTGGATTGATTCTCTCTCCAATGATAACCGGGTCATCGCCGATGAGGACTGCCTGTGCATAGGATGAGATCACGGTCCGGTTCTTCTTGTGGGGCAGTCTCACAGGAAGATTCTTACAAAGGGCCACGGTCCTCTCAATGTGTTCCGGCGTGGTTCCGCAGCAGCCGCCGATCACACAGGCGCCTTCTTCTGCAATCTCCTTCATGGCAGCCGCAAACTCAACCGCATCAATATCATAAACTGTTTTCCCGCCTTCGCTTCTTGGAAGTCCTGCATTGGGATTGACGATAACCGGTATGGAAACCACCTTCATAATGTCCGTTAAAATGCTCTTCATCTGAATCGGCCCCAGGCCGCAGTTAATACCCAAGGCGTCAACTCCCAGTCCCTCTAAAAGGGCAACCGTTGATTCTACATTTCCCCCGGTCAAAAGCTTTCCTTTATCATCAAAAATCATGGTCACAAACACAGGAAGGCTGGAGTTTTCCTTTGCAGCCAATACAGCCGCCTTGGCCTCATAGCTGTCGCTCATGGTCTCAATGAGCACCAGGTCCGCACCTTCCCTCTCCCCGATTTTTACTACCTGGGAAAACATTTTGTAGGCGTCCTCAAAGTCCAGATCTCCCAGGGGCTTTAGCAGCTTTCCCGTAGGGCCTAAATCAAGGGCAATATATCCTTTTTCTTTTCCTGGCGGATAAGAAGCCGTTTCCACCGCTTTCCTGGCATTTTTTAATGCTGCGGTCACCACCTCTTCCAGATCAAATTCCGTACCCTTATGGAATTTCAGCCCATTGGCCCCAAAGGTATTTGTCTTTATGATGTCAGCCCCTGCTTCCAGATAATCACGGTGAAGCTTAGTCATAATATCAGGGTGCTTCACATTCCATGTTTCCGGCAGTTCTCCCGGCTCCAGGCCGTTGGCCTGCAAAAGGCTTCCCGTCCCTCCGTCAAAAAATATTATCCTCTTTTTTATCTCTTCTAAAATCCCTGCCATACATTCCTCCATCTGCGTTTGTATCTTCTAATTTCTCCGGTATGCACAGTCCGTTTTTCCACAGGATTCGCATCCCTTAATTTCACAGCGGTAAGGCTTCCCGCTGACTCCCATGACCGCAGTGACGGACTTGGAAGGTGTCATAAGAAGGCTGTCCGTCAGCATGATGCCGATTCTTTTGGAGGTCTCCAAAACTGCCGTAATATCCTTCTGGCACTCTAAGGGAAAATCTCCGTAGCCTGGACTGAACCTGGGCCTTAAGTACAGGCTGCGGTCTTCATATTCCTGTTTAAGCTTCCGGTTCTCTTCATCACAATATTCCTCAATCATGGCGGTTGCCGCCGCCTGCATGACCACTGCCTTGCTCATTTGCAGCTTTGTATACTTATGCAGAAGCACATCCACACCTGCGCCTAACGTGGCGGCAAATAAGATCACCTGCTCACAATCCGCTAAATTCCGGCTTAAATTCCGGCTTCTGGTTTTAAATACGGTAAAGTTAATCCCGTCATGGTCAAGCAGTTCCATGGGATATACCCGGCTTATGCTTTTGGGGGAAGCAGAAGCCGTAAGCTCTCTGATACATTCCTCGATCAAAGCATTTACGGCTTCATCGCCTTCATTTTTCCCATATCCCAGATACCGCCGGACTTCCCTTCGGCTGATTTCCATTGATGTTCCTCCGTTTTTCATTTTAAATGGGCCCGATCCTTTTAAAAGGAGCCGGACCCTGATGGAAAGGAATCACAGTATCTCGGAAAGGTTCTCCTTGATTTTTAACGCCACATCCGGCTTATTCATGGAATATACATGAATTGCATTCACTCCGTTGGCAATAAGGTCAATGATCTGTTCTGTGGCATAGGCGATTCCTGCCTGCTTCATAGCTGCCGGATTCTCTCCGAACCTGTCCACAATGGCCTTAAAACGGGAAGGCAGATAGGTACCTGAAAGCTGACAGCTTCGAATGATCTGCCTTACATTGGTTACAGGCATGATTCCCGCAACCACCGGAACTGTAATTCCCTTTTCCCGGATGCGGTATAAATAATTGTATAAAATGTTATTGTCAAAAAACATCTGGGTGGTAACGAAATCACATCCAGCCTCCACCTTCTGTTTTAAATAATCCATATCAATGGTCTTGCTGGCGGATTCCACGTGGCCTTCCGGATAGCAGGCAGCGCCAATACAGAAATCTCCTGCCTCCTTTATCTCCCGGATCAGCTCAGAAGCGTAATTGTATTCTCTCTTGGCAGGAGCATCGGAAGGCATATCTCCCCGGAGAGCCAGCACATTATCAATTCCCGCCTTTTTCAGTTCACCAAGGACCTGGTGCACCTTTTCCTTTGTGGAAGAAACGCAGGTCAGATGAGCCAAAGCTGTCACGTGGTACTCGTGATGCAGGGCAGAAGCAATGTCAACGGTATATTGGCTGGTTCCCCCGCCTGCACCGTATGTAACACTCATGAAAGCAGGATTCAGCTTTGCAATCTCTGCCGCCGCCTGTTCCACTGAATCATATTTATCCTCTGTCTTGGGAGGGAATACTTCAAAGGATAAGGTTGGCTTTCCCTGGCTCAATATGTCTTTAATCTTCATGCTGTCTATCTCCTATCTTTTGTTTCATTATTACTGCCCATGCACTTTGGGCATAAAGGTATACTCGAAGAGTGTTTCATTATTACTGCCCATGCATTTTGGGCATAAAGGGATACCCCAAGGGTGTTTCATTTATCTTTTAACACTTTACCACAAAAAACTGCTTCCCGCAACCTGTCCTGTTTACGTTTCCTGGCTTTCCATTACCTGAGGGTTGCCGCAGGAAACGTAAATCCTGATCCCATCATTGGTAAGATATGCGCTGATATCAAACAGCCCCTCTGTAATGAAAATTCCCTCTTCCTGCCATTCCTTTGTTCTGGCCTGCTCCATAATGGCCGGAATGCTGCTTTCCCCCTGGGGGATTCCGGCGGCCTCTTCTGTAAGCCTTAGAAACTCCTGTAAAAAGACAAGGGAAACCTCCCGGTCCTTAAGGGAAGAGATATAATCATGAAGCTCTCCGGTAGCCGTATCATAGTTAATATCCACATACTGATATACGTAGCTTTCATCGCCAGGATCCAGCCGGCCGGTTGCCTCATCCTCAAAAGAAAAGCTTTCAATGGTCTCATAATAGGAGAGAGGTCCGCTTTCATCTTCAAATATATAATTGTCAGAATAAACTGCTCCGTCTTCCACCTGATAGCCATAGTCTGTTTCCTGAAAAAACTGCTCCAGAGAGGCCGCGATCTGCCTTCCGTCAGCCGGAAAATGAAGGTAGCCGTCACAAGGCTCTCCGGAAGCCTTCACTTCCTCTTCCTCAATCTCAGTAAAACCGGAATCATCATATGGGACAGCAGTTTCATAATTACTATAATCACTATAATTACTATAATCACTTTTCTCATCTATCAGCCGGCCGATTGATCCAATGACCTTTGGTACGGCATTTAAAACAATGAGCAGGGCAAAGATTCCTGTTAAGGGTGCCAGGGATTTCCTCCCCTTTTTTGCCTGCCCCGTCTGGGAAGGCTGAGAAGGATTATAGCCAGAAGCAGGCACTGCGGACCTTTTCTCCTCCTGATAACCAGGGGTTACAGGCCGCTGAGACCCATTCTTCTGCCTTGCCGTATCCCGCACATTCCCCTTTTGAGGATTCCCCTGCACAGTCCTTTTCTGCGAATTCCCCTGCACAGTCTCTTTCTGCTGATTCCCCGGTGAATCCGGTTTATGAAGATCACGGCTGTTTTCATAATCAGGGCGTCTCTCATTCAAATAATAATCTGACCTCCACAGAAAGGGCTGGCGGGTCACCCGCCGGCACCGTGAGCAGTAATTCATCTCATTCACCGGAAGATCACAAATCGGACAAATCTTTTTAATCAATTCAAATCCTCCCTTCTATCCCAGAATCAGATGAGCTACGGCAATCTCGTCATCCTCCCTGAAGCCCTGGGCACAAACCTGTATATCATAAACATATTTCTCAGAAAGGCCGGTCATGGAAGCGATCTCTCCAATGTTCTTACCTTCCTGAGCCAGAGCCATCACCTGACGGACATCTGCAATTGTCTTCCTTAATAATTCATCCGTTTGGCCGGAAGGCTCAAGGCCGGACGCTTGCTTTTCTGACTCTGTAATAAAATCTTCCAAGGACAAACTCTTTCCATCTTCCCCGCTGTTATAATAATCCTGGTCAAGTTCCCAATCCAATTCTTTCTCTGACATTCCGCCACTCCTTTCCTCTTATCTGCCCATGTTCTCTGGGCATAAAGGGATACCCGTAGGGTGTTTCCTCTTTCTTGCCCATGTTCTCTGGGCATAAAGGGATACCCGTAGGGTGTTTCCACTTATCTGCCCATGTTCTCTGGGCATAAAGGGATACCCGTAGGGTGTTTCCTCTTTCTTGCCCATGCTCTTTGGGCATAAAGGGATACCCGTAGGATATTCCTCTAGGGTGTTTCAAAAACAGGCAGGTTCATCGGAACCTGCCTGATTATGTAACCTCATAAGTTTTATCTTTTATTTCTTAAAAAATCCGGAATATTGATCTGAACTTCCTTATTCACCGTTGGACGATAGGGCTGTCCACCTCCCTGGGGAGTTCCCTGGGGCGTGCCCTGAGGATTATTCTGTCCCTGATAATTAGGCTTTGCATAGTTTCCGGCACCATAGTTCTGATTCCCATAATTCTGGTTATTATAGCCGCTGTTGTTATTAGGATAATTCTGATTGTTATAAGCCGGGTTGGAATAATTAGGATTATAATTCTGGTTATATCCAGGGGTTGCTGCAGTGGCTGCTGCCTCCTGATTCACGGCCTGGGTCTGAGCTGCTGTTTTTGGCTGTTTAAAGTTAGGATTGGAAAAATTGGTCATGACCTTGGATACCGGAGTCTCAGACTGCATGTCCAGTCCGGTTGCGATCACGGTAATGCTGGCTTCATCATGAGCGTTTTCATCATACATTGCACCAAAGATGATGTTTGCATCATCTCCTGCCATCTCCTGAACATAGCTGGCTGCCTCATTGGCTTCAACCAGGCTGATATCACCGGAAATGTTGATGATGACATGAGAAGCTCCCTCAATGGTAGTTTCAAGCAACGGGCTGGATACCGCCTGCTTCACGGCTTCCAATGCCTTTTCATCACCCTTTGCTCTGCCGATACCGATATGGGCGATACCCTTATCTGTCATAACTGTCTGGACATCTGCAAAGTCCAGATTAATAAGTCCCGGCACATTAATCAGATCCGTAATGCCCTGTACGGCCTGCTGAAGAACTTCATCCGCCTTTTTTAAGGCATCCGGCATAGTAGTGCGCCTGTCCACGATTTCCAGGAGACGGTCATTGGGGATAACGATTAAGGTGTCCACGCTTTCTTTCAAGCGCTCAATACCATTATTTGCATTGCTCATACGGGTCCTTGCTTCAAAGCGGAAAGGCTTTGTCACAACACCCACTGTGAGAATTCCCATATCTTTTGCGATCTTGGCCACAACAGGAGCCGCTCCGGTACCGGTACCGCCTCCCATTCCGCAGGTAACGAAGACCATATCCGCACCCTTCATGGCCTGGGCCAGCTCGTCCGCATTCTCCTCTGCTGCCTTTTCACCGATCTCAGGCTTAGCGCCTGCACCAAGACCTTTGGTCAGCTTCTCTCCGATCTGCATGGCTGTAGGAGCCTTGCAAAACTGCAGGGCCTGCTTGTCTGTATTAATTCCAAGAAATTCCACACCAGCTATATTCTCATCAATCATGCGGTTGACCGCATTGTTTCCGGCACCGCCTACTCCAATAACCAGAATTCTTGCGGCATTATCCGCTTCATTTATCTTAATCTCTAACAAGATTATATCCTCCTTTAACCATAAACAGCTTACTATATAAACCTAATTAATATAATATTTGATTTCACCGAAAATATCAACCATTTTTTAAACAAAATTCCAAGCAAATTATGTAAATTCATTTATTCTTCACAAATCGATAAGAAGTGACCGTTTCCGCCTCGTCATAAGTATCCAGATACAGAGTTCCCGACAATCCTCCTAAAACAGGAAGCTGGTCTTTCAATTCGGAAATTTTTCCATTCATCTGGTCATTGCTTCCAAGAAAAACCTTGATCTCTCCCATGAAAAGAGTGGCATCTCCCCGGGAATCATAACGGATCTGGTCAACCGGGATTTCCTTGGTTGATAAAAGCTGGGTCAGGGTCAGTATCTCATGAAAAATCTTCCCTTTTTCCACCGGCAGGGGCTGGTGCAGGGCAATGTGCCCGAACTGCAGCCCCGTAACCCAGGGAATCCCGTCAAGCTTTCCGCTGGAGCTTTCCACAACAATACCGTCCTTGTCAAAATACATGTAGCTGCCCATATAGGAAACATAGCCTACCACGGATTTCTCATAGACGATGACTTCAACATTTACCGGGCTTTGGAATACGATTTTATAATCTTCCACAAAGGGAATCTGTTCATGCTTCTTAAAACGATCCCTGTAGAGACAGAAAACCGCATTCCGGTCCCAGCCGTCTTTGAATATCATATCAACAATTTGCTCCGATGTATACTTTTTATTTCCGGTCACCGTAATATTCCTGATCTGCAGCGACAAAAAAATGACAATACCCAGAAAAATCACGGCTGCTGCGATTCCAAATTTAATTCTTCTTCTGCTTTTTCTTAAATCTTTCATTCCATCCCTCTGATCGCTGCACCAAGACTGCTTAAGTCACGGCAGATGTCTTCATATCCCCGTTCAATATGATGGCACTCATGGATCTCAGTCACGCCCTCACATGCAAGACCTGCGACCACAAGGGCCGCGCCTCCCCGCAGGTCCGTGGCAATTACCTGGTTTCCCTTTAAAGGATAAAGACCGTGTATAACAGCCCGCTTCTCCTCTATTATAATATCTGCCCCAAGCTTATGCAACTCTTTTGCTGTCCCAAACCGTCCTTCAAAAATGGTCTCCTTCACCCTTCCGGTTCCTTCCCCGGATGCCATGACTGACATTAACTGTGACTGGAGATCCGTGGGAAATCCCGGATAGGGTTCTGTCATAACATCCACACAGTTAGGCCGTCCTCTCATGGATACCTCCAACTGGCTTTCGTACCATTTTATCTCCGCACCCATTTTTTCAGCAAGAAAGAGGGCAGCGGTTAAATGCCCGGGCCGGACTCCCTGGATCACAATACTTCCCTCAGCAGCCATAACAGCCATTAAATAAGTTCCTGCCACAATCCTGTCTCCGGCAACAGTGAATTCAGAATCGCAAAGCGCTTTCACACCTGTGACCGCCAGTCTGGAGGTACCGGTTCCATGTATTTTGGCGCCCATATTGTTTAAAAATTCACATAAAGTGATGATCTCCGGCTCCTTTGCCGCTCCATGGATGACCGTCACTCCCTGAGCATATACAGCGGCCATCAAGGCATTTTCCGTAGCTCCTACGCTGGGAAAGGGAAAATAAATATCGGCGCCCATCAGCCGATCCGCGGACGCCAAAAGCTTATCGCCTTTTTCCTCAATGATTGCCCCAAGTTTCCGAAAGGCAGACAAGTGTAAGTCAATGGGGCGCTCCCCTATGGAACAACCTCCCGGAAAGCTGGTAACTGCATTCCCGGTCCTTCCAAGGAGCGGACCAGACAGCATGATGGAAGAGCGCATGCTTTTAATATACTCTTCCGGAATCTCCGCCTGTGTCAGGGTCGATGCATCAATTGTCAAGGAATGGCCGTCAAAGGCGCATATACAGCCAATATGCTCAAGTATCCCCAGCATACAGAACACATCCTGTATCCTGGGGACATTATGAATCACTGTTGTACCTTTATGGAGAACCGCTGCTGCCATCATTGGCAGAACAGCATTTTTGGAACCCTGAATTTTTATCTCACCTTTTAAGGATCGTAACCCCTGGACCTGTATGACTGACAATCCGGTACCTCCCATGGCTTCTTATATACTATCCTATGTAAAAAGTGAGAGAATGGTTTCACATCCCATTATTTTTCCAGCTTTATCTGATTGGAAACGCTTAAGACAATTCCCATTTCCATCATGAGGAAAAGGACCGAGGTACCTCCGTAACTGATAAAGGGAAGGGTAATACCGGTATTTGGTATGGTGTTGGTCACAACCGCAATGTTTAAGATAACCTGTATGGCAATGTGCCCCATGACTCCTACAACCAGCAATGCCCCGAACAGATCCGGCGCATTATCCGCAATGAGCATAAACCGGTAGATCATAAAAAGGAAGATCAGAATCACAGAAACCGCTCCAAAAAGCCCAAGCTCCTCACAGATAATGGAAAAAATCATGTCGTTTTGCGCCTCCGGCACAAATCCCATCTTCTGTATGCTCTCTCCCAGGCCTCTTCCCACCAATCCGCCGGAACCTATGGCATAAAGCCCCTGAAGCACCTGATAGCCTCCGGTGGAGGGATAAGCCTCCGGCTCCAGCCATACCAGAATACGTCCCAACTGGTAATCATGGAGGATATTCATCTTTTCCAGAACAGCAGCCATTGGCCCGGCAAAAGCCAGCAGGCCCACGCCTGCAACACCGCAGGCAAAAAACGGCCATTTCTTCTTGCAGGCCACAAACAGCATGACAAAAGCGATTCCAACAATAATGATTCCGGAACTTAGGTTGTTTGCCGCTACGATTCCAGCTATGGGAAGAGTCGTCACAATCACCAGGATCACGCCGTTTCTCGTATTAATATTCCTTCCCATCTGAACGATCAGAACCGCCAGCATGACAATAAGAGCGATTTTTACAAATTCCGTAGGCTGAAAAGATAAGCTTCCTACTCCAAGCCACCTTCTCTTTCCGTTTACCTTACGCCCCACCAGGGATACGGTGATCATAAGAACATAAGAAAGGGCGTAAGCAAATACGGCAAACCTGGCGTACCAGTGGTAATCCATTTTGGATATTACAATCATGATGACAAAGCCTGCCAGTGCGATCTTGGCCTGCCTCATCATAAAATAAGCGGCATCATTGAATTTAAGCTGGGCTGCGTAAGAACTGGCGCTGTAAATCATGACCAAGCCAAAAACAGACAGAAATATCACAGTAAACAGGAGACTGTAATCATAAAAACGGCGCGGTTTGTTTTTTTTCTTCACTGGCCTTTTTTCTGCCATATGGTTCCTCCTTGCAACTGGTATTTCATTCATTTATGACAGACGTCATGACAGACGCTATTTCATTCATCCATTACATCCGCCATGGCATTCATAATTTGGCGGAAGGGCACCGCCAAATTATTCATAACGGGCATTCGCCCTATAGAACCATATGTGAGATTTATGCTTAGTGAGCGAGCTCACACGCATAAATTTCACATATGGTTCTGCATGGCTCATTGCTTTTATAAGTTTCGGACACTCTCCTTGAAGATTTGGCCTCGCTCTTCGTAGCATTTGAACATCCCCCAACTGGCGCAGGCAGGGGACAGGAGTACGTGATCTCCTCTGTTGGCATAAGAAGCACAGACCTTAACCGCTTCCTGCATATCCTCTGCATACATCACATTGGTAAAACCGTGTCTGGCCGCACACTCGGCGATCTTTTCCCTGGTCTGCCCCAGAAGCACCATGTATTTCACCTTGCCGTCAAAGGATTCAATCCATTGGTCATACTGGGAGTTCTTGTCATAGCCGCCTGCAATGAGCAGAGTAGGCCCTGGCATGGCTTTGATTGCCTGGATCGCCGCATCCGGATTGGTCCCCTTGGAATCGTTGTAATATTTTACCCCGGCTTTTTCCGCGACAAATTCGATCCGGTGCTCCACCGCCTTGAATTCACAGATCACCTTCCTGATCACCTCCATGGGAACTCCCATTTGGACGGATATGGCGGCTGCGGCCATGATGTTTTCATGGTTATGACGGCCAAGGAGCCGGAGCTCATGAAGGCTTGCGATCACCGTCTTTTCTCCGTTATGGTTCCAGATGATCCTGTCCCCTTCCATACAGTAGCCCTCTTCTAAAAACTGGCGGCTGCTGAAATAGATTGCCTTAGGTTTCATGGTTTTTCCAAATTCACGCAAAACAGGATCGTCAAAATTTAAAATGCAAAAATCCTGGGGTCTCTGGTTTGATGTGATCTGTTCCTTTACTTTTATGTAACATTCCATGGTTTTATGACGGTCTAAGTGGTCCGGGGTTATGTTTAAGATGGCGCTTACATCCGGCCGGAAGTCTGTAATGGTCTCCAACTGGAAGCTGCTGATCTCCGCCACGGTCACTGAATCATTAGTAGTCTTTAAAGCTTCCTCCGTATAAGGGATTCCAATATTTCCCACCACAAATACCTGGTCATAGAATGCCTTCATGATCTCTCCCGTAAGGGCCGTAGTGGTTGTCTTACCATTGGTTCCCGTGATCGCCGCCAGCTTTCCCTTTGCATGGTGGTAAGCCAACTGGATCTCGCTCCAGACAGGGATATCCGCCTCCTTAAGAACAGAGACAAAAGGGGCATCCATGGAAATGCCGGGGCTTATGACGCACAAGCTCACGCCTGTTAAATCCTCTTTCTTAAGTTCCCCTAATAAAACCGAAACCTTCTCTTCTTCTCCAAACCGGCGAAGCAGCTCCTCCTTATGAAGGGCGGCATTGCTGTCATAAAGGATCACTTCACCGCCTGTTTTAAGGATCAGCCCGGATGCGGCAATACCGCTTTTTCCGCTGCCGGCAACTAATATTTTCTGATTCATATGGTTTTTCTCCTATAATCCAAGGTATGCAAGCATGCAAAGGACCGCTGTCACAATTGCAAATACGGCTACCACCCGGGTTTCTGACCACCCGCTAAGCTCAAAGTGGTGATGGATGGGCGCCATCTTGAAAATCCTCTTTCCGCCTGTTCTCTTAAAATATGTCACCTGAATAATGACAGATAGTACTTCAATCAAATAAATGAAACCGATAATGGCAATGAAAACAGGGATCTGCATCATAAAAGCGCTGGAAGCAACGAAGCCTCCAAGTCCAAGGGAACCGGTATCTCCCATGAACACTCTGGCAGGATACACGTTAAACAGCAAAAATCCCAAAAGACTTCCCACCACTGCACCGGTAATTGGACTGATGCCCGTATTTTCCCCTAAAGACACCACAGTCAGGAAAGTGGCCACCAGAATGGTCACGCTGGTGCAAAGTCCATCCAATCCATCGGTGAAATTCACCCCGTTGTCAGTCCCTATTACGATAAAAAATACCGCCGGTACAAAGAGTATGCCTAAATTCAGATACAGCCCTTTTTCAAAGCCTCCGGTAAAGGGAATCAGCATTTCGGTCCCCACATCCTTTGAATGAAGCAGATAATAGGCAAAAATGCCTGTGATGATTAACTGCCCTGCCACCTTTTGAATAGCCGTAAGCCCTTCTGACCGCTTCATCACGATCTTGATGTAATCATCAAGAAACCCTACGATGCCAAATCCCACTGTCACGAAAAGCACGGGAATGATCTTTGGATATTCCCTCACATAGAACAGCGACGTAATGATGATGCTGGTCAATATGATAAGCCCTCCCATGGTTGGAGTTCCCTGCTTTTTTAAATGGCTTTCAGGCCCTTCTTTGCGGACCTCCTGGCCAAATTTCAACCGGTGAAGAAATGGTATTACAATGGGACACAGCATGGCGCTGATGGTAAATGCTATGATGATTGCCAGAATCGTTTCGTTAATCATGTCACACCTCAATATTTTATGTATTTGTATTTCAAAAGTACACAGTAAGTAGTATACGTCTTTTTGCCTGAATAATCAACCATAGATTCGAAACGCCGAAACAGTTTTTTCCTCAGTTGGCTCGATTCCCAGGTATGGAAGAATATTCTTAAAAATGTCTGCAATGACCGGTGCTGCAATGGTTCCGCCGTAATAAATCCCCTGAGGTTCATCGATGGTAATGAGTGCAATTACCTGTGGATTATCCGCTGGAGCAAAGCCTACAAAGGATGAAATGTACTTTTTGAGACTTCTTGGAAGTTTTTCGGAAGTCGCTGTTTTTCCGCCCACCCGATAGCCGTCGACCTGCGCCTTTTTTCCGCTTCCTTCCGCCACAACCTGTTCCAGGATATAGCGCATGGTTGCGCTGGTTTCCGGAGATAAGATCCCTTCTTTTACGGGATAGGTCAAGGTATTGACCGTAGCTCCATCTGTGCTCACTGATTTCACTCCAAAATGGGGAGTGATACGGTTTCCGCCATTTATAATGGCAGAGGCAGTGGTAATCAACTGCATGGGAGTGATCTGAAACGACTGGCCAAAGGAGACCGTTGCCAGCTCCACAAGCCCCATATCATCTTTTTTATGCATGATGGTAGATGCTTCGCCGGGAAGGTCGATCCCGGTTTTTCCCTTTAAGCCAAACTGTTCAAAATATTTATAGTAATTATCCACGCCAAGCCGCTGCCCTACATCGATCAAAACAGGGTTGCAGGAGTTCATCATGCCCTGGAGAAAGGTTTCTGAGCCGTGGCCTCCCACCTTGTGGCATCTGATTTTCCGGTCTTCTACCACCCGAAAGCCAGGGCAGGAGAAATGGTCGTCAAGCTTCACCGCACCCGCTTCCAGCCCTGCGGCAGCAGTGACGATCTTAAAGGTGGAGCCAGGTTCATAGGTGTCGTTAATGCATGGATTTCTCCACATTTTGTTTAACAGATCCTGTTTTTCTTTGTCAGATGCAGGAATTCCTGCGTCAATATTTAGTGTAAACGGATCATTTAAATTAAATTCAGGTGCATTTACCATTGCCATAATCTCCCCATTCTGAGGATTCATGACAATGATCGACACTCTTTTTGCGCCCTTTTTCTCCATCACCTGATAAGCCGCCTGCTCACAATACCGCTGGATATTGACATCCAGGCTGATATATAAGTCCTGTCCTGCCACAGGCTCGATCCTGTCCTCTGCCGCATTTTCAATCTCAATACCTGCCGCGTCAGACATGGTCAGGATTTTTCCGTTAAGACCTTTTAAATATTGTTCGTATTTCACCTCCAGGCCGATGATTCCCTGGTTATCTCCTCCTGTAAAACCAAGAACCGTAGAAGCAAGGGTATCATAGGGATAATAGCGTTTGTAATCCTCATCCACCTTTACCCCTTCTAAATGATAGCTCCGGATCTGGTCTCCCAGAGCCTTGTCTACATTGGTCTTAATAATTTCCCTGGAACTGTATTTTTCTACCTTCTTCCGAACTTCTTCCTCCTGCAGGCCCAACTCGTTGGAAAGGACCGCCACAACCTCATCTGCCTTTCTGATCTGGTTGTGTATGACCGATATGGTGCATACTGTCCGGTTGGTGGCAATGACAACCCCATTGGCGTCAATGATATTTCCTCTGGCGGCTTTTATGGTCCTTTCCCGTTCATGAAGGTCTAATGCCATGGCACCGTAATGTTCAGAACGGAAAATCATTAGAAAAATAAGCCGTCCCATAAGCCCTGTCATGGCAAGAAATAACAGGAAAAACAGGATGGCTACTTTCTCTCTGTGATGTGTTTTATTCGAACTCATGCACTGCTCCGTCACCATTATTTCTACAGTATATGAATTTCCTGAGTTTTTATGAGTTCTTTGAAAAAAGTTCCTTATTGAGCCGTGGTCTCTGACCTGGGCAATGCAGCCGGGAGATTGGAGCCATCCTCCCCTTCCTCCCTGTTGACATACTCTTCAGAGGGGCTTAAATACTCTTCCGGAACCGGCTGGCCGTCTTCCATGGTAGGAACCGCGCCAGTGGTTTCTTCTGTACCTGATTCCCCTGAGGAAGTTTCTTCCTGGGAGGCTCCTTCTGATTCACTTGTTATGCCTTCCTGCTCAGGAAGCTTTGCCCCTTCATCCGGCAGCGGTGAAGCTTCTGTATCAATATCCGGAAATACATTTAAATAAGGAAGAATCTCAGTCATAATCTTTTGAAAAATCTCGCTGGCGTAGGTGCTGTGGGGCTGATCCTCCACATGGGGCTCATCAATCACAACGTAAACCAGAACCTGAGGATTGTCTGATGGAGCATATCCGCAGAAGGATACCACGTAATTGGTCTTATCACGGGGAATCTTTTCCGCTGTACCGGTTTTTCCAGCAATTTTATACCCTGCCACCTTTGCGGCTCCTCCGGTTCCTCCCACCGCATTAACAGTCTTAAACAGCGATTCATTGATGAACTTTGTGGTGGATTCCGATACTGTTTCCCTTACCAGGACCGGTTCTACCTTTTTTATCACAGAACCCTGCTCGTTAAGGATCTGTTTCACCACATGAGGCTCATAATAGGAACCGCCGTTGATTACGGAGCAATAGGCAGCAGCCATCTGAATCATGGTACTGCTAAAGTTCTGTCCAAAGGAGTTGGTGGCAAGATCCGTAGGTCCCGCCGTATTCTGGGTATAAATCAGAGTCTTGTTGTCTGCTTCTCCAGGCAGATCAATCCCGGTCTTGGAACCGAATCCAAAAATCTGCTGATACTTATAGAACTTCTCTTTTCCCATCTGCTGGGCGATCCGCATCATGACCACGTTACAGGATTTCATCAAGCCCTCCTGGACGGTAATAAGGCCATGTCCATACCTGCTGACACAGTTGATCTTATGGCCTCCCACCTCAAGGAACTTGTTGCATTCATAAGTTTCATTCCCGGTAATGGCGCCTTCTTCCATGGCAGCGGATATGGTAAATATCTTTTCTGTTGATCCCGGTTCAAATCCGTCGCTGATGCAGTAATTGCGCCAGGTCTGGTTCCATGCCACCTGGGTCCCCAGGGACATGATTTCATCGTTGCTATAGTGCTCCGTAACGTTTGCTTCTGTTAAAGGCTGGGCGTCCTTATTCTTTCTCTTGTAATCGTCCATGGCCTCCTTGATCCCGAGCTGGCGGAGCATATCACCGGTATACTCGGGTCTTAAGATCCTGGGATTATTTAAATCAAAGGCCTTGTCGTTTGCCATGGCCAGGACCTCCCCGTTATTGGGATCCATAACAATAACGCCCACCCGTTTGCTTCCTGTATTCTGTTCCCATTCATTGATATATTTTTCAACGATCTTCTGTATGTTGGTATCCATGGTGGAAACCACAGTATTGCCGTTGGACGCTGGCTTTATGACCCTTTCTAAATTGGAGTCGTCATTTAAGTATCCGTATTCTCTTCCGTTGGTTCCCATAAGGGTCGTATTATAAAACTGTTCGATCCCTCCTGTCCCATCCATGCCGTCGCCGTTGGCAAAGCCAATGATGTTGCAGCCCATGGAGTTATAGGGATACACCCGTTTGTACTCATCCTCAAACCAGATTCCCTTAATGGCTTTTCCGCCCTTTTTCAGTGCCTCCGCCTGGTCAGCCTTGTACTTATCATATTTTTCCTTATCGTCATAAGTAAGCTGCTTTGCATAGCGCACATATTGTTTATCTTTCTTTTCCTGGATCAGATTCATGATTTCCGTCCGGTCATAGCCAAAGCATTCTGTCAGGGCCGCTACGGTGGGTTCCAGAAAAGCCTCCTGATCCGACATGATCTGCTTGGGATCCAGGATTAAGTTGTATACCTTTTCACTGGTAGCCAGATAAGTCCCATTCCGGTCCATAATGTCCCCGCGTTTAAAGGGAATGGTACGGCTGTCGTATTCCTGTTGGGACAGCACGATCTGGTTATAATCTTCCTTTTTATTTGTCATCAGATTATACAGGGTCATAACTAATGCAAACAAAGCCAGCGTAATTACCAGAACAGTAATCGCCAGCTTCTCCTGCATATAACGGGGAAATACCTTACTCTTTTTATTCCTGTTTTTGTTAGTGCTTCGGGATATCCTCATTCTGTCTTACATACTCACTTTCCGTCTTATCATAGTGAAGGATCTGGTCTTTATTCGCATAGACCATACCAAGTTCCTCAGTAGCTACTTTGTATACATGGTCTAAATCGACGGAAGTGTTAATGTTCATTTCCAATGCATCATTTTCAGTTTTCAAATGTTCCAGTTTTGCTTCTAAAAGCTCAATGCCGTGAATGCTGGCTGTAATAGAGGACTGCAAATGCAGATAATTCACACACAGGCAGAGGGTGCAGACTGCAGCAATGGTCAGCATGACCACATAGGGCAAGTCCATCTGCAAGGCTTTTTCACGGTTTCTTCTGACCTGATGGTTTACCGATGGACGACGGTTTTCTTCTGGTGTATAAGCCGGCACTTCAACCGGCATGGCTTTACGGACAGTATTTCCCTGTACGTAAGAGGAATTCCCATAGGAACGCACATTCTTTCTTGCAGCCACTCTCTCTTCCTCCCTTTTTAAATTCGTTCAAATACCCGTAGTTTTGAACTCTTTGAACGTTTGTTTTCTTCAATCTCTTCTTCTGACGGTATAATAGGCTTCCTGGTGATAACCTTACCCTTGCTCTTCTTTCCGCAAACGCAGACCGGAAAGTCCGGCGGGCAAGTACACGGGTCCTCGTTGGTCTTAAATCTCGTCTTCACCATCCTGTCTTCTAAGGAATGGAAGGTGATAATCGACAGCCGCCCTCCCGGATTTAACAGATCGATCATGGCATCAAGAGATTTGTTTAAAACCTCCAGTTCCTTATTCAGTTCGATCCGTATGGCCTGAAAGGTCCGTTTGGAGGGGTGTCCCCCAACTGCCCTTATCTTGGCAGGGATAGCATGTTTGATGATTTCCGTCAATTCTCCTGTTGTCTCAATGGGCTTTACCTGCCTGTCCCTTACAATGTGCTTTGCAATATTCTTTGCAAACTTATCCTCGCCATAATCCCGTATGATCCGGTATAAGTCAAATTCACTGTAGGTATTGATGATATCGGCTGCCGTCTGTTCATTCCTCTGATCCATCCGCATGTCCAAAGGCGCATCATCTTCCCTGTAGGTAAATCCTCTTTTTGGTATGTCAAGCTGAAAAGAGGATACCCCAAGGTCTAGGTAAATTCCGTCCACCCTTTCGATTTCCAAATCCTTTAATACCGTTTGTATATTTTCGTAATTGCTTCTTACGACTGTCACCTTATCTTCATAGGCTTTCAGACGTTCTGTGGCTGCCAAAATGGCATCCCCATCCTGATCAATTCCGATTAATCTTCCGTTAGTTCCCAGGCACTTACATACTTCCAAAGCATGTCCGCCTCCTCCCAGCGTTCCATCTACATAGATTCCGTCTGGTTTTACATTCAGGCTGTCAATGGTCTCATAAAGCAGCACTGACTTGTGTTCAAACATCATATACCAAGTCCTTCCATAGCTTCCGCAATTTCTTCCATATCTTCATAGGTATTGGCTGCCAACCATGCATCCTTGCTCCAGATTTCAATACGGCTTCCCACTCCCACAAGAACTGCGTCCTTTTCAATCCCCGCATGTTCTCTTAAAACTGCCGGAAGCAGGATCCTTCCCTGCTTGTCCACTTCGCAGGTGGTAGCTCCGGCCAGAAAGAATCTGGAAAATTTTCTGGCATTTGTGTTGGTTAAGGGCAGGCTTTTTAATTTATTTTCCAGGGCAGTCCACTCATTGTTATCATACACAAATAAACAGCCATCTAGTCCCTTCGTCACAACGAATTCCTCTCCAAGCTGCTCTCTGAATTTCGATGGAACGATGAGACGTCCCTTTGCATCGACTGTATGATTGTATTCGCCCATGAACATACCAATCACCTGCTTGTACACCGGTAGGGTTTCGGACCACTATTCCACCATTTTCTACCACTTTGCACCACTTTCCTCCACTTATGGTTTAATTCTAGTACATTTGCCAGGAAATAGCAAGAACAATTTCGAAGAAATTTCATTTTGATTTGGCTTTCATGTGACTTCAGACAGCAGGCCTTACATTCCTTCCAGAATATGGAAAAAGGCACCTCCTGAGCAGTGTTGGGAAATACACTGGTCAGGGGATGCCTGTTCTTTTTCTTATTTAGTTTTCTTTGCTGTATGCCACTCCCAGCTTTGCCGGTACATTAAAATTCCTTCTGGACACAGTGAGCACAATGGTCAGCAGATAAGGCATTGCAATGAATAATTCGTTGGGGAAATAACTTCCCCCTCCTGCCGACTGCATGTAAATGGCGATGGCTTCCGTAAGCCCGAAGACCACGGTTCCGGCAACGGCTCCTTTTGGATTCCAGTTGCCCAAAAAGCATATGGCAAATGCGATCCAGCCCCGGCCGCCAATGATATTTGTGGTGAACATTCCCAAATATCCCACAGAGTAAAATGCACCTGCCATTCCTCCCATGGCTCCTGCCAGCAGGACGGTAAAGAACCGGACCGCATTCACATTGATGCCGGCCACATCCACTGCTTCCGGATTTTCTCCGGTAGAACGGATAGTCAGGCCAAAGGAAGTCTTAAACAAAAGGAAGTAGGACGCAGGAATGAGAAGATATACCACATAGGTCAATATATTCTGCTGGAAAAAAACCGGGCCAATTACAGGGATCTGGCTGAGAAGGGGAACGGCGATCTCAGGCAGGGGGCTGATTTTAAGAGGCGCAGTGGGAACACCGAACAATACCCTCTGTAAATAGGTACAGATTCCTGCTGCCAGCACATTAATGGCAGTGCCTGTTACAACCTGATGCTGCTTTAAATAAATACACACCACACCATACACGGCTGCTGCCACAAGTCCTGAAAGAATCGCAGCAAGAATGCCGATAAATGCGCTGCCGGTTAAATAGGTTCCCACAAATCCACCCCAGGCTCCCATAAGGAAGATCCCTTCAATGGCAGTAACCATCATGCCCGAACGCTCCGCGATTACTTCCGCAATGGAGCCAAACAGCAGGGGCGTACTCATCATCAGTGCACGTTTTAATAAGCTTATGATCATAACCTGTTTCACGCTCCTTTCTGCAGTCTGCGCTTTTCTCTCCTGTTTTCCATATAATGCCGGAAGAAATAGGATATGATAACGAACAGCATGACGAATCCCTGCATCAGATCAACAATGCTTGCAGGAACATTGACTCCCGGCATACGGCCCATTAAATTTCCCATGACGCCCAAAGCACCAAATAAGATGGAGGCGAAAATGATTCCAATGGGATTGGCATTGGCCAATATGGCGATTCCCAGACCGGCGGAGCCTACTCCGCTGTTAAAATCCTGGATCAGCATATGCTGAACGCCGTTTACTTCTGTAAATCCGGCAGCTCCCGCCAGGGCACCGCTGATAAAAAATGCGGCCACAAAGATCTTGTTTGAATCAATACCTGACATCCTGGCTGCGGAAGCATTGCTTCCCACTGCCCGGATCCTGTATCCCAGAGGGGTTTTATAAAGCAGAATCCAGATGCCTATTGCAGCCAGAACCGCCAGCACAAATCCGATATGCAGCCTGGTTCCCTTTACGATGACAGGAAGCCATGCCGCCCTTGATAAGGCGTCTGTCTGGGGGTATTCTCCCTTGGATTCCTTTAAAAATGTGCGCAGCAAATAATTCATGACCGCCAGAGCAACATAGGTGGACATCATGCTGACCAGAAATTCATTTGCTTTATAGCGGGCTTTTAAAAATCCGATCAAAGCGCCCATAAGTCCTCCTGCCAGTGCCGCTGTAAGGCACACAAGGATCAGAAGGATTGCCGTTGGAACCTTTCCGTCAAGCTGTAAGGACAGGGCGATGGCTGCAACAGAGCCCATATAAAACTGTCCCTGTGCACCGATATTAAATAAGTTGGCCTTGAATGTAAACGCAAAGGCCAATGCCGTAAAAATAAGAGGCGTTGCCTTTAAAAACACTTCTCCCATGGTATATTTGTCTGTAAACATGGTTTTTATGGAATATACAAATACTTCTCCCGGGTTAATATGCAGCAGCAAAAGCATGAGGCCGCTTAAGAGCAGGCCGGCAATGATAGCCG
Organism: Lacrimispora brassicae; assembly: GCF_054772055.1. NCBI lineage: Bacteria > Bacillati > Bacillota > Clostridia > Lachnospirales > Lachnospiraceae > Lacrimispora > Lacrimispora brassicae. The sequence goes on from NZ_BRYH01000001.1 coordinate 86,101, forward strand.
CAGCATTTGTCACAATCAGGTCTCTGATTTTTGTATTCATGCCTTACGCCCCCTTCTCCTCTTTGTAGCCGGCCATTAACAGACCGATCCGTTCTGTATTAAGCTGGTCATGGTCGTAGATTCCCATAAAGGAACCTTTGTAGATAACGGCGATCCTGTCGCAAAGCTGGAAAATCTCCGACAATTCCGTGGAAACCAGCAGGATCCCCTTTCCATTCCGGCCCTCTGCCAGGATGTTGTTATGGATGTTATTAATGGCTCCTAAGTCCAGCCCCCTGGTGGGCTGGTCCATAATCAGCACCTTGCCGGCGTTTCCCACTTCTCTGGCAAGGATGACCTTTTGCTGGTTGCCTCCTGACAATCCCTTGATCTGGGCATCAGGGCCCGGCGCCTTGATTTCAAATTCATCGATGGCTTTCTGGGTGTCATTTTGGAGTTTCTTCCTATTTAAAAAGCCGTTCACTGTCCATTTCTTATTAAAGCTGGTTTTTAACATCATATTTTCAGCCAGGGTCATCTCTCCCACCATGGCATCCCGGTAACGGTCTACCGGAACGTATCCGATTCCCAGATCAATCCGGTCTCTTACGGAAGAGGCTGTAATATCCCTTCCATTTAAAAGTACCTTTCCTGAAGTAACAGGGAGAGCGCCGCAGATCACCTCGCAAAGCTCCTCCTGCCCGTTTCCGCTCACTCCCGCCACTCCGAAAATCTCACCTTCCATGATCTGGAATGACAGATCACTTAAAAGAGGAGTTTCCCCTTTGCGCTGTACGGTAACAGATTCCAGTTCCAGACAGACCTTTTTTTCTTTTTTCTCTTCCGCCTGTTCCCGCTTTGGAGGCACCATTTCCTTCCCCATCATCAGCCTGGTCAGCTCCACCTCATTGGTTTCCTTTGCAGAAAGGTCTCCCGTAAGCCTTCCGCCCCGCATGACGATGATCCGGTCCGCTACCTCCATGACCTCCTTCATTTTATGGGTAATAAAAATGACAGAATTTCCTCTGGCTGTATACTCTTTCACAAATTCCATCAGGGTATCGGCTTCCTGGGGTGTCAGCACAGCCGTAGGCTCATCCATGATCAGCAGGCTTGTCTTTAAATAAAGGGCTTTTAAGATCTCCACCTTCTGCTGTACTCCCACTGCCAGCTCCTCCACCTTTGCGTCCACAGGAATTTGAAATCCGTACTGGGCCGACAGCTCCTCTACTTCCTTTTTGCATTTTTCATAATCAATGACGCCGTTCACATTGCCTAAAATAATATTTTCCGTGACCGTATGGGCGGATACCAGGGAAAAGTGCTGCTGAATCATGGAAATTCCCAAAGCCATGGCATCTTTTGGGGAGGTGATTTTCTGTTCCTTTCCATCCATCAGGATCTGCCCCTCATCCGCCCGGTAAAGGCCATAGAGTATCTTCATAACCGTACTTTTTCCTGCCCCGTTTTCTCCTAACAGCGCCAGCACCTCTCCCCTATTTACGGGAAAAGAAATGTCCTTGTTTGCCACGACCCTGGCAAAATATTTCGATACATTCTTTAATTCAAAAAACGGTGTATTCACGAAGCTCCTCCTCTTCATACTAAGAAAAACACACTTTGCGGGTTTTTCTTAGTTGACGCGACATTGGCCGAATGAATATGCAAGCGTATTTCTTCGGCTCATTGCTCGCACATACAATGAGGGCGACCCAGTTTAAACAATTCTGTTTTCTCCTGCGGCAGCCCTCGGTTACTTCTTATTTCTCAAACATCGCCTGTAAATCTACCTTTCCATCTTTGAAATCCTTGATCCCCTGGTCAACCGCATCTTTTATTTCCTGAGAAACATTATCCGTATATACCGGCACAAAGATATCTTCATTAATACCTGCTTCATGAACCATGTTCCCGGAAAGCTTGCCATCCATATAAAGGCCCAGAGCCCAGGTATAGAAATTCTTGAAATCAAAATTAACAGAAGCTACAACGGTATTGGGATCAATGGTTGTCTGATCACTGGAAAAGCCGATGAATTTCGCGCCTTTTGCCTTCGCTGCTTCAATGCTTCCAAGACCAACCTCGTTGGCGTATACAAACAGGGTGTCTGCTCCGTTGTCGATCATCTGCTCTGCCATCTGTTTGCCAAGGGCTACGTCATTCCAACTGTTGGCGTAGGCTCTTGTAGCCTTTGCACCGGAGATGCCGCGGCTTTCTGCGATCTTGACCGAATTCTTTTCATATACATCCATCAAATGCTCCATGGGTTCATTGGGGAAGCCTCCGATGGTTGCAAAGTTACCGTTTTCTGTTACATTTCCTGCAAGGATGGAAGCGATATAGCTGGCTTCATATTCCTTTGGAAAAATGGGAGCCACATTGTCTCCGTCACATTTTGAGCCGTTTACCGCACAAAAAGTAGTATCCTTATAATTGGGAGCCACTGCTGCCACCGCTTCATCAAACTGGGAACCAGCAGCCATAATCAGGTCATAGCCTCGCTCCGCATATTCACGGAAGGTGGATTCATAGTCGGAAGCCTGCACATTTTCTACATATTCCATTTTCGTGCCCAGCTTTTCGTTACAGGCAGTGAGGCCTGCATAGTTTGTGGCATTCCAGCTCTGGTCATTGATCGGCCCTGGAAGGATGAGGACAATTTTATAATCCGCCGCGCCTTTTCCACCTGCCTGAGCCTTTGTTTCTGCCGCCCCCTCTGTTTTACCTCCACTGCTGCAGCCACTGAGTACAAGTGCTGCTGCCGTTACCCCTGCCATGAGTAATGCGCTAAATCTTTTCTTCATACGAAAATCCTCCTTTTTTTTACGTCTGTCCTCAGTTAAATACCAGCAAGCTGCAGGGTATTTGCCCCACCAGCAGCCGCCAAGATCAAGCCAGCTTGACTTTGGCTCGTTGCCTTGGCTTTAATAATATCTGACACTTATTCATAACTGAGATGATTCACAGACGTTTGCAAGTTGTTTGTGATAATAGATTATCATTTTCTGGCATTCACCGCAATTCTATCAGATTACTATTTATACCAAAATATTATGTTTTTTGTTATTATAACCAAATAAAAGAAAGACAGGAGAGACTTTTTAGTCATTTTCCCGTCTTTTTCAAATGATATCCAAGGAGTCTACCGTCTGTTCCGGTAATCCAGGGGAGTGATCCCATATGCTTTCTTAAAGGCGCTGCTGAAATATTTCGCCTCTTTGTAACCCACCATTTCCGCCACCTCTGCCACCTTATATTCTACATGGTTTAAATAGGACTTTGCCTTTTGCATCCGGTACTCGGTCACGTATTCCATAAGATTTTTCCCTGTATGGCGCTTAAAAAGCTCACATAAGTAATTGGGGGACAGATGGAGTTCCCCGGCCATATCCTTTAGGGTGACCTTGCCTCCATAATGGACCTCAATATACTGGATGGCTTTTACCACCAGTAAATTTCCCACTTCATTTTCCACTTCCAGCCCCTGGCCCTGTTCCCCTTCATTTTCAGGAGTTTCCGGCAAAAGCTCCCGCTCCACTTCCCTTAACACAGAAAGAAGCTCCCTGGGGTCTGTGGGCTTTAACAAATACCTGGTTACCCCCAGTTCAATGGCCTTCTGGGCATAGGAAAAATTGCTGTACCCGCTTAAGATAATGATGCGGAGCTTTAAGTTCCTTTCCCGGATCTGGCGGATCAGCTCAAGACCTGAGACTTCCGGCATTTTTATATCCGTAATGATCACGTCGGCCTCCAGTTCATACAGGGCCTTAAGGGCTGAACGGACATCTTCAAATACCCCTGTTACGTTAAAACCTTCCTGGGCATCCAGCAGCTTAAAAAGCCCCTTTCTGATTTTAGGTTCGTCATCCACGATGATCAGCTTCATGTCCTGCCTTTTCTCCTTTCTCTGCTCCCGGTTCCGTCACCGGCCGGTGATCTTTCGGTATGCGCAGGCCTACAATAGTTCCTTTTCCATAGGTACTTTCTATAACGATTCCATAAGGCTCCCCATAATGGAGGCGGATACGCCGGTCTACGTTCCTGATCCCGATTCCCGTATGGCCTTCCTTCTCTATATCAGGCATTTCATCCCTTATATGACTAAGCTGTCCGGAGGTCATGCCCATGCCGTTGTCCTCCACCAAAATGACCACCTCATCTCCAACATCTTTTATGGTGATGGAAATATTCCCCTTCTGTTTTCTGGGCTCAATTCCATGGGTGATGGCATTTTCCACAATGGGCTGCAGGATCAGCTTTGGAACCTGCACAGCCATCAGGCCTTCTTCCGCCTCCAGGGAATATTCCAGCCGTTCTTCCAGACGGTTCTTTTGGATTTTTAAATAACACATCACATATCCGATTTCCTTTTCAAGGGGTACAAAAGCATTTTCATCCTCTATGCTGTAACGCATAAGGCTTGCCAGGGAAAGGATGATGTCGCTGATATCATATTCCCCCCGGTCAATGAGCATCCAGTTGACAGAGTCCAGGGTATTATAAAGAAAATGAGGATTGATCTGTGCCTGGAGGGCCTGAACCTCCGCATTTTTCTGAGCTATTTTCTCCTGATAAACCTGCCGGATCAGAGTGTTGATCTCTTCCAGCATGTAATTGAAGGATTCTGTCAGTTCCCCGATTTCATCCTTTCTCTTATTGGGGACCCGGACGGTAAAATCTCCCTTCTGTACCTGCCCCATTGCCCTTGAAAGCCCCTTGATAGGCCCTGCCATGGTGTAAACCAGAAGGACGATGACCGCAGCAATGGCAAAGGTGCTTACCGTTCCCACCAGCCAGATGGCCTTGTTTAAATCCCCTGCCTGGGGAAACAGCCCCTCAAAGGGTATGGCCGAGTAGGATTTCCATCCCGTGATGCCGTTATACTGCCCACAGACGTAATATTTCTTGCCGTTCCACACCAGTTCAAAGCGTCGGATTCCCCGTTCAAACCTGTCATTGATTTCTTCCTGCCACCCATTATTTATCTTGGGATTGCTGCAGATCACCTGCCCCTTCTGATCCAAAATAAGCAGGTACTGGTACTGAAACAGTCCCTGGTTCCCCAAAAGTAAATTGCTGAACATGTCAGGATCCAGTTCGATCACCATGACACCTAAGTTCCTTTCTTCCTCCCTGTCCCGAATGGCCCTGACAACAGTGACCGCCTGATGTTCTTCCCCTGGGGGCGAAAAAAGCTTTGGCATGATGCCCGTCCAAACAGACTTATTGTTTCTGCCGCCCAGGGCGTCATCGTAGCTTTTGAGTATTTCCTTTGAAATATACGTTGGTTGAGATCCTCCCATATTGGATGTTGTATACATTACCTGGGAGGTGTTGATGATGGAAATGTCCATTTCCTCCCCAACGGATTTTATAAGGCTCCTGCAGTAATCATCAAGATAAGTCCGGCTGACCCGCTGGTCTCCTTTGTCCCAGCCGGGGGTGCATGCATCCCGCACAAGCTGGCTGGCCACCGCATTGTCAAGGATCTCCATGATATAACGGACCTTAACATTGATGTTAATATCAATGCGGTTAATGGTATCTGACATTTCCTGCTTTTTATTCTTTACCACAATGGCCTTGCTATGGGAAAAAGATAAACTTCCTATAATAGCCCCTTCGATCATGGCTGTTATAATAAACACCAGAGTCAATTTCATTCGGAACGACAAATACTTCATTTTCCCACCTCCGGACACATTCTACCGTCTTTGTAACAGTTTTCGACAATTCTAAGATAAATATTACATCCCTGCGCCAGTTGTGTCAAACTGCTTTTGCAGCATCTTTGAATGCAGTATTTTAAAGTTCTTGCTGTATGGCTGCCATCATGAGATAAAGAGGGGGAAAGCATTTGCCGCTTCCGCCCTCTTTATGATTGTGTCACAGTAAAAAGCACGGAAAGATCTCCATCTCTTTCCGTGCTTTTCTCAAGCCTGCAAAAAATACACTACAGGCTTTCAGTATCAATAGCCTGCTGCAATATATTGTTCAATTAATTTATCCAGTTCCACACTTCTGTGATAAATAATATCTTCATCATCATGCTCAATGCTTTTATTTAATCTTTCCCTTGCTTCTTCAATATCACGTATTAACTCTTCTTTTGACATCATCATATCATTACTTCTCCTTTGCTCTTTTTTCGTATCTGTCTGTGTTTGCAGAAGAGCACAAGAGTAGATATCACTACCAGAATTAATGACAGTGCCTGAGACACCGGAATGCCGGTACTAAAGAATATTAGCTGGTCTGTGCGGAGTCCTTCGATCCACACTCGTCCCAAACCATAGCCAAGCAGGTAAATAAAAAGCATCTCCCCATCAAATCTCTTGCGCTTCCTGTACCAAAGCATAAATGCCAGCACGCAGAGATTCCAGACCGATTCATAAAGAAAAGTAGGATGCACCTGTATATACTCCACACCATCTCTTACGATCAAATGGTTCAAAAGCTCTCTTGATATCATATTCTCATTAACCAGCGCTCTTCTGATTCTCATAGCAAACAGGCTGTTGGTATATCCGCCAAACGCCTCGCAATTAAAGAAGTTTCCCCATCTTCCTATAATTTGCCCGGTTATCAGTCCTAGGCATCCAGTGTCAGCCAAGGAAAAGAAGGAAAGTTTCTTCACCCTGGCATAAACAGTTAGAGTTATGACGGCCCCTATGACACCTCCATAAATGGCCAGTCCTCCTGCCCTGAGATTTAAAATTTGAAGCAGGTCATCCTTATAATTGTCCCAATCAAATAAAACATAATAGATTCGGGCTCCCATAATAGAAATTATGATTGCGTATAGAGTATAGTCCAGATAAACATCCGGATCCTGCCCCCTGCGTTTTGCATCGCTTGTCGCAACCCAAAGACCTGCTAATATTCCAACCCCTATGATAATTCCGTAAAATGCAACGCGGAATCCAAATATTGAGATACTGTTTCGCAAATGGTCGATTGTAATTTCCAAATGGACAAAACTAATATCTGCCGTATTTGCCATTCGTCTTCTCCTTTCGATGTTTTCTTTATTTTACCCCGTGAAAACACAAAAATCAAACATATTCGCCCGACATATTCGACTATAATTCGACAAAGAATCGATTCTTGCGTTTTTCTCTTTTAATTTTGCGGATAATATGCTATTCTATATTAGTTACAGACAAAAATCAACCATAAATATAAACAATATTAGGAAGGTAATTGCTATGAAATTAGGTATTGTCGGATTGCCAAACGTAGGTAAAAGCACCCTGTTTAATTCTCTTACAAAGGCCGGTGCAGAATCTGCTAACTATCCATTTTGTACCATTGATCCCAATGTGGGAGTTGTTCCTGTTCCGGATGTGCGCCTGGGCCAGTTGGCCGCTCTTTATAATTCCGCAAAAATCACCCCTGCTGTGATCGAATTTGTCGATATTGCAGGACTTGTAAAAGGCGCTTCCAAAGGGGAAGGCCTGGGCAACCAGTTTCTTTCCAACATCCGGGAAGTAGATGCTATCGTCCATGTGGTCCGCTGCTTTGAGGATACCAATGTAATCCATGTAGATGGAAGCGTAGATCCCCTGCGCGATATTGAAACCATAAATCTGGAACTGATTTTTTCCGATTTGGAAATCTTAGACCGCCGCATTTCCAAAACAATTAAAGGCGCAATGAATGATAAGTCTCTTGCAAAAGAACTGGAGATCTTAAAAAGGATCAAGGCCCACTTAGAGGATGGAAATCTGGCAAGAAGCATGGAAATAGAAGACGGAGATGAAAGAGAATTCATTTCCACCCTTAATCTTCTCACCTTTAAGCCTGTGATCTTCGCTGCCAATGTCTGTGAAGACGACCTGGCTGATGACGGGACTTCTAATGAATATGTGGGAAAGGTCCGCAAATTTGCAGAAGAGAACAACTGTGAAGTTTTCGTTATCTGCGCCCAGATCGAACAGGAAATCGCAGAGCTGGAAGAAGATGAGAAAAAGATGTTTCTGGAGGATCTGGGACTTACAGAATCCGGCCTGGAAAAACTGATCGCAGCCAGCTATCATTTGCTTGGACTCATCAGCTACTTAACCGCAGGCCCCACGGAAACAAGGGCATGGACCATCAAGGAAGGAACCAAAGCCCCTCAGGCTGCCGGTAAGATCCACTCTGATTTTGAACGAGGCTTTATCCGTGCAGAGGTTGTGAATTACCAGGATCTTCTAGACTGCAAAAGCTACAGTGCAGCAAAGGAAAAAGGACTGGTTCGCCTGGAAGGCAAAGAATACGTGGTCAAGGATGGGGATGTTGTCCTGTTCCGTTTTAATGTATAACGTCAACCAGCACCTCTCCTGGCAGACCGCACCAATATCATTTATATAATACTTATTACTATATGCAGAGTCATAAAATGATTTCAATTTTTGGCTCTGCTTCCTTTTGTGCTTTTCTTTGTATATTTTTAAACACACCAAAAAGGCAGATTACCATCTGCCAACTGGAATACATTGAGATTCACAGTCTGTTATATCCCAACATTGAAATTAAGAGTCCATAAGTACCGGCCATCCGGACATTGACTTTGTCCGCACCCCCGGTTAAATCAAAAACTGTGTAAACAAAGGACAGTTTACCGGAATGACAAAACTGCTTTTTTGTTTACACTATTGCCGATCCTTACCTGATAAATTAAAACAATTGTCACAACCGTTAAAAACATCAAACAAGAATGCACATTAAGAATCTTACCATCTGGCGCTGATATCTGACAAGATGTGTTAGATACTTTGTCAGATTTTCCCAGAACTCTATCTCTCATTTCCTCTTCTACATTTTCATTTGCCTCTGAATATGTATTTTTCTTTCACCCAGATTTTTTAATTTACCCAACACAAGCATAATAATTGAAAGCAGATAACATCTCAGGGGAGGCCTTGCTGTAAACCATAAATATATAGCTCCCTATCTTCTTTTCTGATGATCCCGTTTTCCTGTAATATGGTACCCACACGTTCCGTAAAAACAGTCATTATTAAAATTTGCGAAGTTTCTCAGCACCATCCGGGAGTTTTGGCTGGTGTGCGTAAAAGGTACATGCTGTGTTTGCGTTCAAGGTTGTTACCATAAGAATAAGAGCCAGTGCGACAATTACACTGCCATATTTCACAATCAGTTTTTTCATAAATCATTGCCTCCTTTGTTTTTATTCAATTATATCATCAATATTTTATTATTCAGGTTTTTGCTGTGAGCGACATATGTTTTTGTAATGAATGAACATATGAATTAACAAAAAGAAAAAGCAGGAGGAAAATTCTCCTGCTTCTAATCAACATACATCAGTAAAATAGAAGTGAATATCATTGCATTATATTCAATATCCATGGAACCATCATATTTTTCCAAAATTTTTTTAATGTTTTTAATGCCTAAACCATGATTTATGTCATCTTTTTTCTTTGTAAGCAGATTATTTGCTCGTTCTATGACAATTCCATTAAAAGTGTTTGAAATTTTAACTATGAATTGTCCTCTGCTATGCTTGATTTTAACTGAAATCATACGCCTGTCTTCAATGGCCTTAAGTGCATCAATGGCATTATCAAGTAAATTCCCTAAGATAGTTGCCATATCAAAAGCAGGTACTTGTAAATCCTTTGGTAAATTGATATCCAGGATAATTTCTGCATTAAGCTTGGAAGCTTCCTGCAATTTAAAATTTAGTATGCTATCGATAACAACATTACCTGAATGAGAAAATGCTGTTTGATCCTCACAATTAGCAATAATATCATTTAAACATTGCAGCAACTCATCATAACAATGGTTTTGTGCGAGAGACTGTAATGCGAACAAATGGTTTTTCATGTCATGCCTGATTGACAGGGTTGCTTCCAAAGAAGACTTCATAATATCCAGTTGCTTTTCATAATATTTATTTTGCTCTGCAAATAAAAGTTTTTGGCTTTGTTCTAAAAACATCTCAGAGATCTTATCATACAGATAAAATACTGAAAAGTTGGTCACCAGAATTAATATAATACCAATAACAACATACGAAAACTTCAAATTGCCGGACGAAAGCAGCAGCAACATTAAATATATTGATGCAAAAGGGATAACCGAAATACAAATCCAATAAGTTGAAGGGATACTTATTCCTTTTTTAATATGCTTATACTTAGATAAAATTATAACCACTGCATAAGAAATAATCTGCATTGCAACAATGCCAAATATAGAGTCAAAATCATTTTGTTTTAGAATAGGAAGTTTAAAATACCCTATGAGCAGAACCAGCAATACCTCTGTACACATAAGGGTCAGATAGATTACCATGGCTGAAAATACCCGGCTTTTAAATGACCCCTTATAATTAAATGTCAGCAGGAAAAAAAAACTGATATTGGAAACCAGCATTACCACAGGAATCCTAGTCAACAGGTAAATAACTGTAATGAATACATAACAGGATACATATGATGCGAACTCCCATTTTCTCTTTACCTGTAACTGGCTGCGGTCAAATAACACCATCATAAACTTATAAATTATGTATGTCCGAAAGAGATTAGAGATAATATAAATTACATCATACATGCTTAATTGCACTAGTCTTCCTCCTTCTCATAAGATATAAGCAAGTCCCGGACATCTTTCCTTCTGCGCTGGCTTATAAGCAAATGTTCACCATTCATCATTATAACTTCCTCATATCTAAATTTAGATACATAAGCATAGTTAATGATGTAGGATCTATGAATTTGAATAAATTGATAGCTGGAAACCTGGGATAAGACGGCTTCTATTGTGCTATAAAAACAAACAGTACCTTTTGTTGAAACTAACTTTATTTCTCTGTCTAAACTTTCAAAATACAATATATCTTTTATTGAAACCTTATATACGCTATGTCCTATTTTGTATGAAAATACATCGCTGCGCTTTCCTAGAATTTTTAATGCCAATTTGACATCAGCAATAATTTTCTCTTTATCTACTGGTTTAGGTAAAAAGTGCATGGGCTGCACTTCAAATAACTGACGATCATAGCTATCTTTTGACGATATGTACACTATTTTTGTAATATAATTTTCCAGTTCATTTCGAATTTTATTCCCAAGCTGAATACCATTTAAATCCTGCATTTCAATATCTAAAAATATTAAATCAAATGCATAATCATTTACTATAAATTTATATAAATCAATTCCGGAATAGAAAACTTCAACCTCTAAATGTATACCAGATTCCTTTTGGAAATCCAAAATAATTTTCTCTATATCTGCACAAACTATTTGCTCATCATCACAAATTGCAATTTTCAGCATAAGTCCACCTTCTTTATCAGCCACTTCTCCTTGATTTGATCATCACAATTTTAATCATTATGGGAGTGTAAGCATTTTTATCCTTTGCTAAATAAAAATACTTGGTATCTTCTATTATAAGGGAGGTTTACTTTTTGTGCATCTACTATTTTCAAATCTCTTTGCATCACATTTATTTTGTTTCTCAAAAAATTTATATATAATCAATACCAGCGCAATGTTCCAATAGTTTCTCTATAAAAAGACCTTTCTTCTTTCGCTTAAACCCTCCGGCCATCGTGACTGATAAATTATGTCAATAAAGAGATTGTCCTTGTAAACCCTTTTTCTTATGCTATAATATGACATGGTCATGCAAAAAGCCTTTTTGCAGCCGGAAAATAAGTTTTAAAAAGGAAAAAGGAGCATTCACCAATGAAAACATTCATTAACGCCGTTATAGCCGGAATTGCCATCAGTATGGGGGGAGTAATTTATTTAACTCTTGAGAATCATATAGCCGGCTCTTTTTTATTTTCAATCGGATTATTTACCATATATACCTTTGGATTTAATCTGTTTACCGGAAAGGTTTGTTATATTGTTAACGAAAAGCCTTCCTATTTATTAACCGTACTTATTGTATACATAGGGAATTTTGCAGGGACCGTGGGAACCGGTGTTGTGTTCAGACATACCAAACTGGCCAGATTAGCAGATCATACAAGAGAACTTGTGAATATAAAGCTGTCGGATAGCCTGTTCAGCACTTTCACCATGGCAGTCTTGTGCGGTATTATGATGTGCATTGCAGTTATTGGTTATCAAACCATAAAAGACGGTATCGGAAAATATTTATCTTTAGTCCTGCCGGTCATGGTATTTATCCTGTCCGGTTATGAACACAGTATTGCTGATATGTTTTACTTTACTATGGGAGGTTCCTGGAGTGCAAAAGCATTCCTGTATATCTTGATCATCTCCGCGGGAAATTTAGCAGGAGGAAGCCTGATTCCTTTAGCAAAGAAATACCTTAACGAAGGAGTTCCTCTCCCCCATTAGGCTCTCCCGGTAAATATCCCGCCGGCTTCTTGCATTAGTCAATATTTAGCAAAGCACGCCCTTTGATCCGGCGTTTCTGCTTCACAGCCATCTGGCTATGAGATATATGATTAGAACTGAAATGAAAAGAGCTGCTTTGATCGTGAAACCGGTAAAATAGTTCCTAAAACATCTTTCAGAAAGTTTTTTATTCATTTTTTCCCATTCCCTCCGTTTTTTTCATAGAAAACAGTTGATACCTTCCACTATTACTATAATAAGGAACTCTGCCTTTTTACAGGTTATAATTATCGTTAGTCATAGGTTATATTTTCGTTATATAAAATCCAACTGTAATTTTTTCTGATATCATGATAGAATCATATTAATGAAGACTTTATTTTACGGGGAGGTATGATCATGGCTATGTGGAATCCATGGAGAGGCTGCCATAAGTACAGTGATGGCTGCAAATTCTGTTATATCCATAAAGGTGACGGCAAACGGGGAATTCCTACGGAGGAGATTGTAAAGACAGATAAATTTGAGGCTCCCATATCAAAAAACAAAAAGGGGGAATACAAAATGAAACCAGGCCAAACTGTATTTCTCTGTTTTTCCAGTGATTTTCTGATCGAAGATGCGGATCCATGGCGAAAAGAGTGCTGGGCCATGATGCGGCAGCGGCCTGACCTGCATTTTATTTTTTTAACGAAGCGGATTGAGAGATTTATGCAGTGTATTCCAGAAGACTGGGGCGATGGTTATGATAATGTAACGGTCGGCTGTACCATTGAAAATCAGGACAGGGCCGATTACCGCCTTTCCGTATTTTCCCGGCTTCCCATTAAGCATAAAAATATCATTTGCCAGCCGCTTATTGAGGATATCCACATAGAAACTTACTTAAAAGAAATCGAACTGGTTGTCGCAGGCGGCGAGTCGGATTACAATGCAAGGCCCCTTCATTATGATTGGGTTTTATCTTTAAGAAAACAATGCATGAAAAATGGGGTGCATTTTCAGTTCAGGCAGTGCGGAACACATTTCATTAAGGACGGAAAAGAGTACACGCTGAAAACCAGAGACTTATGCAGCCAGGCCAGGAAGGCCGGAATCGACTGCTGACCAGTTCTATGGAATTTGAAGCAAAAAAATTGTCATGTTCTGCTGTATGGGAAATGGCAGCAAACATCTGAATATTTTTCTTTGAAAATATTTAATATAAATAATATATAATAATTGAAATATTGTACTATTTCAGAGTTTTAAAAAAAGAGGTGTTTGCTCAATAGATAATCACTTAACTATTTTGCAAAAACCTCTTTTTCTTTATGGTCACGCCCCTTGGACTTACGCCAGGTTTGAATACCCCATTAAACTGATATCCACTTCCTTTGCCACTTCCCTGCCTTCTCTGATGGCCCAAACCACCAGAGACTGTCCACGGCGCATGTCTCCGGCTGCAAATACCTTATCCACATTTGTCTTGTATTTTCCGTTTTCAGTCTCTACGTTGCTCCTGCCGTTTAATTTCACGCCAAAAGCGTCAGACACATAATTCTGTACACCCAGAAACCCTGCCGCTATTAAAACAAGGTCAGCCGGAACCTCCTTTTCGCTGCCGGCAACAGGTTCCATGTTCATACGGCCTGTTTTCTCATCCTTTTTAGGCTCCAGCCCCATGAGCACCGCTTTTACCACCTTGCCGGACTTATCCTTTACGAACTCCTTTACTGTGGTCTGATATACCCTGGGGTCCTTGCCGAATACAACAATGGATTCTTCCTGGCCGTAATCGGTTTTCGATACCTTCGGCCATTGGGGCCAGCTATTGTCCGGTGTCCTTTTATCAGGGAGTTTGGGCATCATCTCCAGTTGGGTAACGGAAGCACAGCCATGACGGATGGCAGTTCCCACACAGTCGTTTCCAGTGTCGCCTCCGCCAATAACGATGACGTGCTTTCCCTTTGCAGAAACATAGCTATTGTCCTGTAAGTTGGAATTTAACAGGCTCTTTGTGGTGGACTTTAAGAAATCCACGGCAAAATAGATTCCCTCAGAGTCTCTTCCCGGAACTTTTAAGTCCCTGGGATTTGAAGCGCCGCAGGCTAAGATAACCCGGTCATACTCCTTTAACAGGTCTTTGGCTTTCTGGTTCTTTCCTACGTCAGCACCTGTTAAGAACGTCACCCCTTCCTGCTTCATGATCTCCACTTTCCGTTCAATGACATGCTTTTCCAGCTTCATGTTGGGGATCCCATACATGAGAAGGCCGCCGATACGGTCTTCCCGTTCCAGCACGGTGACGCTGTGCCCTCTTTTGTTTAACTGATCTGCCGCCGCCAGACCTGCCGGACCGGAACCGATAACAGCCACCTTTTTGCCTGTGCGGATCTTTGGAGGCAGAGGGCCTGCGATGCCGCTTTCATAAGCCCGCTCAATGATGGCATACTCATTTTCCTTGATGCTCACCGGGTCTCCGTTTAAACCGCAGGTACATGCGGCCTCACAAGGTGCCGGACATACCCTGGCGGTGAATTCCGGAAAACTGTTGGTCTTTTTCAGCCTGTTGTAGGCCTGCTGCCATGTTCCCGTGTATACAAGCTCATTCCATTCAGGGATCAGGTTGTTAAGGGGACAGCCGGAAACCATTCCCTTTAAGATCACCCCGGACTGGCAGAAGGGGACGCCGCAATCCATGCAGCGGGCACCCTGGCATTTTTGCTCTTTTTCGGAAAGAGGCAGATGGAACTCGTTATAATTCTTAATACGAGCCTTGGGGTCTACCGTTTTTCCCGTTTTTCTGCTGTATTCTAAAAATCCTGTTGGTTTTCCCATTTCCGCTCCTCCTTACTTTTTTGTGTTGGCATAAAATGCCTCAATCTGTGCCTGTTCGCTGCTTAAGCCCTTTTCCTCCATCTGGACGATGGTGTTCATCATTCGCCTGTAATCATGAGGCATGACTTTCTTAAACTTGGGAAGATATTCTCCAAAGTTATCAAGAATCTGTTTTCCCTTTGCGGAATTGGTATAAGCCACATGCTCCTTGATCATGTCTTTTAATTCAAGGACATCGTATTTATTGGTAACCTCTTCAAAGGAAACCATTTCCTTATTGAGCCTTTTATAAAAATCTCTCTTTTCATCCAGCACATAGGCGATGCCGCCGCTCATTCCCGCCGCAAAGTTTTTACCCGTAGAACCCAGCACCACTACCCGGCCGCCTGTCATGTATTCACAGCCATGGTCTCCTACGCCTTCTACAACTGCTGTTGCACCGGAGTTCCTGACACAGAAGCGTTCGCCGGCGATTCCGCAGATAAATGCCTTTCCGCTGGTAGCGCCGTATAAAGCCACATTTCCGATGACGATGTTGTCCTCAGCCTTAAACTTGACACCCTGAGGAGGATAAACCACCAGCTTGCCGCCGGAAAGTCCCTTTCCGAAATAGTCATTGCTGTCCCCTATCAGTTCCAGGGTAAGGCCCTTGGGAATAAAGGCTCCAAAGCTCTGTCCGCCGCTGCCTGTGCAGTTGATGGCAAAGGTATCCTCAGCAAGCCCTTCAGGATAAAGCCTGGTGATTTCCGAACCAAATATGGTGCCTAAGGCCCGGTCCGTATTGGAAACATCGATATGAAGGCTCTTTTTCTGGCCTCCCTTAAGGGCATCCTTTAACTTTTTAAGAATGATCTTTTCATCTATGGTTTTATCCAGTTCAAAATCATACACCTGCTTCTGTCCGTAGCTGGCACGCTTCTGCCCTGCATAGGAATTTCCTAATATAGCGGAAAAATCCAACTTTCCTGCTCTTTCAGAAGGAATATTGCCTTTCTTTTTTAACAGATCGGTCCTTCCCACAAGCTCATCTACCGTACGGATGCCAAGCTTTGCCATATACTCCCGAAGCTCTCTGGCAATGAAATGCATGAAGTTGATCACATGTTCGGGTTTCCCTTTAAAGCGCTTCCTAAGCTCCGGATTCTGGGTGGCAATTCCCACTGGGCAGGTATCCAGATTACAGACCCTCATCATGACGCAGCCCATGGTCACAAGGGGAGCCGTTGCAAAGCCAAACTCCTCTGCCCCTAAGGCACAGGCAATGGCAACATCACGTCCTGTCATCAGTTTTCCGTCAGTCTCCAGGATCACCTTATCCCGCAGCCCATTCATGATCAGGGTCTGGTGGGCCTCTGCCACACCAAGCTCCCATGGAAGACCTGCATTATAAATGGAGTTTCTGGGAGCCGCTCCGGTTCCACCGTCAAAAGAGGAAATAAGGATTACCTGTGCACCGGCCTTTGCAACGCCTGCAGCAACCGTGCCCACACCTGCCTCGGACACCAGCTTAACGGAGATCCTGGCAGCGGTATTGGAATTTTTCAGGTCATAAATCAACTGGGCCAGATCCTCAATGGAGTAAATATCATGGTGTGGCGGAGGGGAAATAAGACCTACACCTGTGGTTGAATGCCTGGTTTTTGCAACCCACGGATATACCTTCTCTCCCGGAAGCTGGCCTCCTTCTCCCGGTTTCGCCCCTTGGGCCATCTTGATCTGGATCTCCCTGGCGCTGACCAGATACCTGGAAGTCACGCCAAAGCGCCCGGAGGCCACCTGCTTAATGGCTGAACAGCGGTTTACACCATCTGCCCCCGGAATCAGACGCTCCAGGCTTTCCCCTCCCTCGCCGCTGTTGGATTTGCCGTGAATCCGGTTCATGGCAATGGCCAGGGTTTCGTGGGCTTCCTGGGAAATGGAGCCGTAGGACATGGCTCCCGTCTTAAACCGTTTAACAATGGATTCTTCGCTTTCCACTTCTTCCATTGGAATTTCCTTTGACTTGGAATAATCAAAGTCCAGAAGGCTTCTTAAATTAACCGTCTGCCCCTCTTCCGTCAGAGCATGTGTATATTCTTTAAATGTTTCGTAGTTTCCGGTTCTGGCCGCCTCCTGAAGGAGATGGATGGTAACAGGATTGTATAAATGCTCCTCCTGCCCAGCCCTCTCCTTATGGCTTCCCACGCTTTCCAATGTAAGATCCACATCAAGGCCAAGGGGATCAAAGGCGGCTGAGTGAAGGACATCCACATCATTGGCAATGTCATCCAGAGTGATCCCTTCTACTCTGCTTACGGTGTCAGTAAAATATTTGTCCACCACCTTCTTTGAAATACCGATGGCTTCAAAAATCTGGGCTCCCTGATAGGACTGTATGGTGGAAATTCCCATTTTGGAAGCGATCTTTACGATGCCATGAAGAACCGCTGCGTTATAATCCTCCACAGCCGCATAGTAATCCTTATCCAGCATACCGCTTTCAATGAGGGAACGGATGGACTCCTGGGCAAGGTAAGGATTGATGGCACAGGCTCCGTATCCCAGAAGGGTAGCAAAATGATGTACCTCTCTAGGCTCTCCGCTTTCCAGTATGAGCGCCATGGAAGTTCTCTTTTTTGTCTTCACCAGATGCTGCTGAAGGGCAGATACGGCAAGGAGGGAAGGGATTTGCACATGGTTTTCATCAATATCCCGGTCAGACAGGATGATGATATTGGCCCCATCCCGGTGAGCCCGGTCCGCCTCCAGAAACAGCCTGTCAATGGCTTTTTCCAGGGAAGTATTTTTATAGTAGGTAATAGGAATCACTTCTACCTTAAAACCGGGTCTTTTCATATTTTTAATCTTTAATAAATCCGTACAGGTAAGGATTGGATTATTGACCTTCAGTATCTTGCAGTTTTCCGCTGTCTCTTCCAGGATATTCCCTTCCTCACCCACATAAACCGTGGTAGAGGTAACGATTTCCTCACGGATGGAATCAATGGGAGGATTGGTAACCTGGGCAAAAAGCTGTTTGAAATAATTGAACAGAGGCTGATGTTTTTTGCTCAGCACTGCCAGGGGGCTGTCAGCGCCCATGGCGGAAACTGCTTCTGCTCCGTTTAAGGCCATAGGAAGGATCATGGTCTTGTATTCCTCATAAGTATAGCCGTAAGTCTTCTGCAGCTTTGCCCTTTCTTCCTTGCTCATGGCAGGAACTCCCTTGTTGGGAATGGGCAGACCGCTCAGTTCAATCAAATTGGAATCCAGCCATTCTCCATAAGGCTGCCTGGCCGCATAATATTCCTTCAGTTCCTTATCGCTGATAAGGCAGCCCTTGACCGTATCAATGAGAAGCATCTTGCCCGGACGAAGGCGCTCCTTTCTCACCACATGGTTCTGCTCAATATCAATGGCACCTACCTCGGAAGCCAGGATCATCTGGTCATCATCTGTAATGTAGTATCTGGAAGGACGAAGGCCATTGCGGTCCAAAACAGCGCCCACCAGATCGCCGTCACTGAACACGATGGAAGCCGGACCATCCCAGGGTTCCATCATGGTTGCATAGTAACGGTAAAAGTCCTTGATCTCCTGGGGCATGGATTTGTCATGCTCCCATGGGGCCGGAATGGTCACCATAACAGACAGAGGAAGATCCATTCCGCTCATCATCATAAATTCCAGCGCATTATCAAGCATGGCTGAATCCGAACCTTCCTGGTTGATAATCGGAAGGACCTTATGCACGTCATACCGGAAATACTCGGATTCCATGTTCTCTTCTCTGGCCATCATCTTATCCACATTTCCGCGAATGGTGTTGATTTCGCCGTTATGTACGATGAGACGGTTGGGATGGGCTCTCATCCAACTGGGGTTCGTGTTGGTGCTGAACCGGGAATGGACCACAGCGATGGCGGATTCATAATCCTTATCCTGAAGATCCGGGAAAAATTTTCTCAGTTCCTTTACCAAAAACATCCCCTTATAGACAATGGTCCTGCTGCTTAAAGAAACCACATAGGTATTGTCATTGCTTTGCTCAAAGATACGCCTTGAAACGTAAAGCTTCCGGTCAAATTCCAGCCCTTTGGCAGTATCCGCCGGCTTCTTCACAAAGCCCTGGGCAATGCAGGGCATACAGTCCACCGCCTTAGCACCGATCAGCTCCGGATGGATGGGCACATCTCTCCAGCCGGAAAATTCAAGACCTTCCTTCTTCACAATGATCTCAAACATCTTTTTAGCCTGGTTTCTGGCAAGTTCATCCTGGGGGAAGAAAAACATTCCCACACCGTACTCCCTTTCTTCTCCAAGCTCTATGCCTAGAGGCTTTGTCACCTTTTTGAAAAACTTATGAGAGATCTGGAGCATGATTCCGACTCCGTCCCCTGTCTTTCCTTCTGCATCCTTTCCAGCACGGTGTTCTAAATTCTCCACGATATGGAGCGCCTGCTCCACTGTCTTGTGAGTCTTTATGCCTTTTATGTTGGCAACCGCTCCGATGCCGCAGTTATCGTGTTCAAAGCGGGGATCATACAGCCCCGGCGACGCCTTTTTATTGGGGGATTTTATACTCATATCCATAATCTCTTCCTTTCCTTATTCTTGCCCATGGTTTCTGGGCATAGAGGGATGCCCGGTGGGCGTTCCTTGTTCTTGCCCATGGTTTCTGGGCATAGAGGTATGCCCGGAGGGCGTTCCTTATTCTTGCCCATGGTTTTTGGACATAATGGTTTACCCGAAGAGCATTCCTGATTTCTTCCTCTGCTTTTAGGTACTAATGTGTAATAGTAAATTTTAGTTGATAATACTACATTTTTCCCCACTTGTAAACGGATTTTATTTTTGTATTGTCAGATAATTTGACTTTTATTGATTAAAAATAAAATATTCAGATTATTATAAATATTATTTATATTTTTTCTCTCCATATAATACAATTTTACCATCTTTCAAGGATTCTGGAACAAACTTCTAATTTTTTGAAGTCATCACTTTCAATTATTAAGCCTGTGTTTTATTTTCAAAGCTTCTCCGTTGCCAGGACCGCTAATTTCCCCTTTTTTCTCCATAGAAAAAGCCCTGGGAATCACCTTCCCAGGGCTTATACAATATTCTCTTATAAAAAGAAAAACGGTATTACATCTCGCCAAGACCGCTTTCAATGGCTTCTGTCATGGTCTTCATTGCAGCGGCCTCATCTTCGCCGTCACAGATCAATTTGATCTCTGTTCCGCACTTAATTCCGGCTGCCATAACGTTTAACACGCTTTTAGCTACGATTCTTTTCTCTCCATATTCGATGATTACATCGGATTTGAATTTCATAGCTGTTTGAGACAGAACCCCTGCTGGTCTTAAATGAAGTCCGGATGGATTTACTACGGTCAATGTTTTTGATAACATAAATTTTTCTCCTTTATCCTCAATTTTTTTTATACTCCTTGCAGTTAATTCTATTACAATATCCAATTTGTGTCAAGACAAACCATAGGTCTTTTGCATATTTTCCAAAGGAACGATCCTGCCTAGGAGATCTTTGAAAGGGTCTGCCTTTCCTTCTGGGAATAGACACAGCCGCAGTAATCCTGCCTGTAAAGGCCGTACTCTCCTGAAAGCTCCACAGACCGTTTGTATCCGTTTTTTTTCTTGAAATCAGAGGGCAGGTAGGAGACACGGTACTCCTTGGCAAGCTTCTCACCGATCTCATTGAGTTTCCCTGCATTCTTTAAAGGGCTTATGGACAGAGTGGTGGTAAAGTAATCAAAGCGCCCCGCCTGGGCCACCTTTGCCGCCTCCTGGAGACGCAGCTCATAGCATTTAAAGCACCGTTCTCCGCCTTCCGGCTCCTGTTCAAGGCCTCTTACCAACCGGTAAAATTCCTCCGGCTCATAAGGTCCTGTTTCCATGGTAACGGGATGGACGAAATTCATGGCGGCAATGAGCCTTTCCTGCTCTTTTACCCGCCTTTTGTATTCCTCGGTCGGATATATATTGGGATTATAGAAATACACGGTTATTTCAAAATAGCGGGATAAATATTCCAGTACATAGCTGCTGCACGGTGCACAGCAACTGTGTAAAAGCAGCCTGGGGACTTTTTCTTGTTCTTCCAATGCTGCAATGACCTGATCCAATTCCTTCTGATAATTTCTCTGATTCATGGTAGCTCCTTCCCTGCTGATTTCAAAACTAAAAAAACACGCTTTGCGGGTTTATCTTAGTTGCCGCGGCATTCGCCGGATGAATATACAAGCATATTCATTCGGATCATTGCTCGCGCAAATCACAAAAAGGCGTCCGCAGTAGCCTGCCACGCCTCCTGTTTCTTACAGAAAATCCCTGATCCGTTTGCTGCGAACAGGATTTCTAAGCTTTCTAAGTGCCTTTGCTTCTATCTGCCTGATCCGCTCCCGGGTAACATTAAATTCTTTCCCCACTTCTTCCAGAGTACGGGGATGTCCATCCTCCAACCCGAACCTGAGTACGATCACCTGGCGCTCCCTCTCCTTTAGATCTCCAAGCAGGGCATCGATATGCTCTCTCAGCATAACGGATTCCACATTGCCTTCCGGAGTCACCACGTTATTATCGGCTACGAAATCTCCCAGATTGGAATCATCCTCCTCACCGATGGGCGTTTCAAGGGATGCAGGTTCCCTGGCGATCTGCATGATCTCCATGACCTTGTCCTCAGTCATATCAAGAGCTTCCGCCAGTTCCATCACAGACGGCTCGTATCCAAGCTCAAGGGTCAGTTTTCTCTGCATCTTGGACATTTTATTAATCGTTTCCACCATATGCACAGGCACACGGATGGTTCTGGCCTGATCTGCAAGAGCTCTGGTTACAGACTGCCGTATCCACCAAGTAGCATATGTACTTAATTTATAACCCTTGGTATAATCAAATTTTTCCACACCTTTAATAAGGCCCAGATTCCCTTCCTGAACCAAATCAAGGAAACTCATTCCCCGGCCTGTATAGCGCTTTGCAATACTGACTACAAGGCGCAGGTTTGCCTCGATCAAACGCTCTTTGGCATCATCATCGCCATCTGCTTTTCTCTTAGCAAGGCGCAACTCTTCCTCTGCATTCAAAAGTGGTACCGTGCCAATTTCCTTTAAGTACATGCGGACAGGATCTTCTGTGCCGATGCCATCCAACAGGTCAATGGCGTCAAGATCAATATCTTCCTCATCTACATCCTTTATAAAGTTGTCATCAAGATCATCATCTAAAAGCAGGTCGTCCGACAGGAGCACATCATCAGTTAAAACGGAATCGTCAATGACCGGAATCACGTCTACTCCGCGATTCTCCAGGTACGTATAAATCTGATCCATCTGCTCGGTTGTCAGTTCTTCCCCCATAAAGAAGTTATTAATCTCCGTTACATCCAAAGCATTGTGCTTCGTTTTTGCAAGTTCGACAAGTTTTCCCAGTTTATCTAAAAAATTATCCTTTTCCACTTAATAACGTCCTTTCGCTAAGAGGTATACATAAAGCCCACACAACTTTTCATTATATACTATCGGAATCCATATTTCAACATATTTCTGCTAAAAAAGCTGTATTATTGCTTTTTCGGCACTTTTCTCATAATTCGGATCCTTTTCTTTAAATTGTTGATATTAACTTCCCTCCTGGTCCCGCCGAATTCTCCATCTAACACCCAGTCTATGGGCTCTTCCGAGAGAATTCTCAAAGACCTTGTCCGAAATTTATGGACGTATTCGTTTGCCTCTTCCTTCAGAAACATGTAGTTAATGATGTTGGTCAGATCCATAGGGGTCTTGGGGGTGCGGATGAGCAGCACTTCAAACTCGCCGTCGTCAAGAGCTACATCCTGGGCCACAAGCCCTTTAAAACCACCCACACTTATAGTGTTGGTTATCATGCCGAAAATAAACTCCCCTTCCAGGGTCATTTCCTCTTTCTTGCCCGCGCTCTCCGGGAATAAAGGCATGCCCCCAGGGTGCTCCTCACACTCGATCCTCATCACGTAGGATTTTATGGAAGCCAGGCTTTTCATGCCTTCCAGCATATACGCCTGATGTCCCAGAACATTCTTCTTATCCTGGGGCGTTAAATAAGATACTTCTGTAAAAGCTCCGAAGGCCGCAATATATACAAAATGCCTGTCCTCGCAGAAACAGCCGATGTCAATGGGGTAAGGTTCGCCAAAAACCGCCGCTTCAGCCGCCTTTATCATGTTTTTGGAAATCTTTAAGCTGGAAGCAAAATCATTGGTGGAACCGGCAGGGATATATCCCAGATCCGGGAAATGATCCAGCTTCATGAGGCCGCTTATGGTTTCATTTAAGGTCCCGTCTCCCCCGCTGCACACCACCAGGTCCGCATCGCCTCCGTATGCGGCGGCAGCCTCCATTGCATCTCCGCACCGCTGGGTCACATGGACCGCCAGTTCATAACCGGCCTTTGTAAAAATATCCAGGATATCCATGAGCTTATTCCTGATCTGAGCTTTCCCCGAACGGGGATTAAATATAAAAAGAATCTTTTTCATTATATCACCTGATTAATTTTGTATACGCCTTAAATGCACCTGGCAGAGAATAAATTTTCTTTAAGTCCTCTACAGTGACCCATAAAAAGTCTCCGGCCGGCCGTTCCTCCAGTTCAATTCGAAATCCTATCATATGCCATTCCACATGGCTGAACACATGCTTTGCGGCAGGAAGAGGCGTTATTACAGCCTCCTTCACTCCAAGCCGGGAAAGCAGCGCCTCCTCTTTTAAATGTCCTTCCACATTGGGGAACTCATAAAGAGAAGCCAAAAGCCCTGTGTCCTCCCGCTTCCGGATTGCGATCCGCCCATCCTGCCACAAGAGCATCACCGTCTTATCCTCAGCCCTTCTGGCCTTTTTAGGAGTCTTCACCGGAATCTCTCCTGTAAGGCCTTTGATCCTTGCAACGCAAATGGAGGCCAGGGGACACTGGCCACACAGGGGAGACCCGTTGGGCACACAGACAATGGCACCGATTTCAATAAGCCCCTGGTTGTAAGAGCTGGCTGCCTCTTTCGGCATCACAGCCCTTAATTCATCCTCCATACGGCTTTTGACCGACTGCTTTAAAATGTCCTCCCTGCTGCCTGTCACTCTGGAGACCACCCGCAAAACATTGCCGTCCACCGCAGGAACAGGAATTCCAAAGGCTATGGACGCAATCGCCCCTGCAGTATAAGACCCGATCCCCGGAAGTTTTTTAAGCTCCTCGTAGGAAGCCGGAAGCTCTCCAACCTGCTGCTCTACAAGAAGCTCTGCTGTTTTCTTTAGATTTTTCGCCCTGCTGTAATAGCCCAGGCCTTCCCAGAGTTTTAATAGCCGGTCTTCCGGCACTGCCGCCAGATCATGGATTCCAGGCAAGGCTGCCATAAAACGTTCAAAATAGGGCTTTACAGCTTCCACTCTTGTCTGCTGGAGCATGATCTCCGATATCCATACCCGGTAAGGTTCCGGCTGGTCCCTCCAGGGCAAAGCCCTGGCATTCTCACTGTACCAGGACAAAAGAGGGCGCTCCATGGCTTTTAACCGCTCTTTTGTATCCAGTTCCTTTTCCCGGGGTTCTAAAATCTGTAACTTATCATAAAGCGAATGGTTCTTCATCACACATATCCATAGATTCCCCGGACAGATACCTCTCCGGAAATCACATGCCTTACCTCTCCCGGTTCCACTTCCACAAGAAGCTCCCCTTTTTCGTTGATTCCCAAAGCCTTACCAATATATTCACCTGACCTGTCCAGGACTCTTACTTCCTTTCCCCCATTGACCATATGCTTATTATAGACACTTATCAGCCCGGATAAATCACCCTGGCTGATAAATACTTCATAATATTGTTCAAAAGCCTCCATAACAGCGGCAACCAGCCGGCTTCTTTCCACCTTTTCCCCTGTTTCCAGAAACAGGGAGGTGGCCGTCTGCCTTACCTCTTCAGGAAATTCTTCCATATTGACGTTGATCCCGATCCCCACTACCACGTAATGGATCCCTTCCAGCTCAGCGCTCATTTCCGTCAAAATACCGCACAGCTTTTTCCCGTTTGCAACAATGTCGTTGGGCCACTTAATACCAGCAGCAAGGCCTGTCACATTCTTTATTCCGTCATAAACCGCCAGGGCCGCCACCAGCGTTATCATGGAAGCCGAGGAAGGAAGGATGTCCGGCCTTAAGATCAGGCTCATAAATATATTCTTCCCGGAAGGAGATACCCACATACGGCCTCTTCTGCCCCTGCCTGCCTTCTGGCAGTCCGATACAACAAGCGTTCCCCAGGAAGCTCCTTCCTCTGCCAGACGCTTGGCCCTTATATTGGTGGAATCAATGGTCTCGTGGTATTCCACCTCCTGGCCGAACGTTCCTTTGATGCAGCTTTCTATCTCTGTTTTCGTCATTATATCACAAGAACCGATGAAATGGTACCCTTTATTTCGAACCGCCTCAATTTGGTATCCTTCTTCTTCCAACTGACGGATAATCTTCCAGACCGCAGTCCTGGAAACCCCGAAACGGTTGCACAGCTCCTGCCCGGATAAATAGCCGTCGTTTTCCTTAAGCAGCTTAAGAATCTCTGTTTTCAATGACATCACCCCCACCAGATACTTACCGCACTGATCACGGTAAGGGCGGTGAGAAGGATCCCGAACATGAGGACCGCCATGCCCGCTGCCTTCTTCTTTTTTTCCCGGCCGCTGAGCCTGATTTTATAAATTCCGTTGATCAGGTTGAGCACGCCTGCCAGGAAAAATATTGCCGGAAGCAAAAGCATATGGTCTTCCGGGTTTAAAAATGATATGACTGCCAGCACTACGATCAGGATTCCAACCACAATATGGAGGATATCCACCATCATGGAAGCGTTTCTCAAACTTCTTCCTCGTTCCTGTATATACATGTTCTACTCTCCTAAGGTTGCCACCATTACCGCCTTAATGGTATGCATTCTGTTTTCTGCTTCATCAAATACCAAAGACGCAACCGATTCAAAAACCTCCTCTGTCACTTCATTCCCTTTGACAGCCGGCAGGCAGTGCATAAATATGGTAGTGTCTTTACCGGTTTTTTCCATCAGCTCTTTATTTACCTGGTAAGGCTTTAAAAGGGCGATTCGCTGGGCTGCCTTGTCTTCTTCGCCCATGGAGCACCACACATCAGTATAAATGGTGTCCGCATCTTTCACTGCACCCGTATCCTCTGTGAGAGTGATGGTGCTTCCGCTTTCCTTTGCATAGCCCTGGCACAAGTCCACCAGCTCCTCCTTGGGCCACAGGCTCTTAGGAGCCAGGATGGTAAAATGAACGCCCATCTTGCTCATGCCGATCATCAGGCTGTTGGCCATGTTATTGCGGCCATCCCCTGCGTATACAAAATGCAAGCCCTTCAAATATCCGAAATGTTCCTTCATGGTAAGAAGGTCTGCCAGGATCTGTGTGGGGTGGTAATCATCGGTCAGTCCGTTCCACACCGGAACGCCTGCATATTTTGCCAGGTCTTCCACTGTCTTATGCTTAAAACCACGGAATTCAATCCCGTCAAACACCCTTCCCAAAACTCTGGCCGTATCTTCCACGCTTTCCTTGTGTCCCAACTGGATGTCATCTTTTCCTAAATACTCCGGGTGCGCCCCTTCATCCACCGCAGCCACCACAAAGGAACATCTGGTGCGGGTGGATGGCTTTTCGAAAATAAGGGCAATATTCTTTCCCTTCAGGGAGTTTCCAGTAATCCCCTGTTTCTTCTTAGTTTTTAAGTCTGCTGCTAAATCCAGCAGGTATCCGATCTCTTCCGGTGAATAATCCTTTAATGTGATAAAATTTCTTCCTTTTAAGTTCATATTGCTTCCTCCGCTTTTCTTATTGTATTTTTATACAATATTATAGTATATTGCGTATAGTTATGCAATACTTTTTTTATTTTTTATCGCCTTGCTGTAAGAGCTTGACCTTTTCAAGAGCCTGAAGCTTCTTTCTGATCTCTCTCAACAGCTCATCCACCGTATATATTTGAAAGCGTCTGACCTTTAAACGCTTTGCCAGATCCTCCAAAAGCCCCAGGTACATATCCTTATAATCCCAGTCTTCTTTCAGCTTAAACTCTTCAGCCAGCTTAGGGAATAATTTTTCCGTAAAGGCCCGGTACCCTGTAAGTGCCGCCATTCCCTCTTCATTAAGAGCATCCTGCATATATATTTTAAAAAATTCCAGTTCCGACATCATCTTATCAAAATAATAAGGCTCCGTATTGGGTGCATCAATATAATAAATACGCCCGAAAAGGCCATATAAGAACCTTTTTGCATCAAAATATCCCAAAGTCATGTTTTTTCTGGTCTTTTTTTTATCAAATTCCAGAATTCCCCCAAGATCCTGCCTGGGAGCGATGTGGTATACCCGGATTCCCTCCGGGATCTCTGTGACCCGCTCTTTATCAAGACCAAGACCGTAGATACGGATCACAATAATATCTTCATATCCATGATCAAGAAGCACGTTAATGGGAACATTGTTGACCCCTCCGCCATCCATATACCGTTTTCCGCCCAGCTTCTCATTTTTAAAGGCCAAAAAATAGGCGCTGGCCAACAGCATATCCTTGATCGCCCCAGCTTCACCCCTCCTGATATCCACAGCCAGCTCTTTCCGGTCTGAAACCGAATAGGTTACAGCATAAAGCTCCCTGTCTGAATTTATGATTTTTTCCTCATCTCCCACCACTTCCTCAATGAGATTTTTTAACGGAGTGATGTCAAACCCGCCATCCTTTAGAATCTGGAATCCGCTGCTTATCAGCTCCTGAAGATTTAAGGACTTGAAATCCCTTTCCTTTAGCGCCTTTATGGTCTCATCGTTTACCGCCATGACCTGGGAGTATTCCATGTTCTTCCATATTTCCTCTGCCCGTTCTAAATCATCCATACAAATCAGAGCGCCGTTTAAGGAGCCAACAGAAACGCCTGCAACTCCCTTGATCTTTACTCCTGCTTCCCGCAGGGCCTTCCACGCACCGATCTGATAAGCCCCCTTGGCTCCTCCGCCTTCCAACACGAGTCCATACTCCCTGCTCAAATCCAGTTTCAGTTCCATAAGCCCTCCTTAAAAAACTCCTTATATGCCAAAAACGCAGCAAGAAGGCATCTGCCCCCTGCTGCGGTATGTTTATGCTTAAGGAAGTTATTCCCCGGGATTCTTAGCGATCTCCGTAATGGAAGAAACCAGCCCTGCCATGTTCTGAATATCCGAAGGGATGATGATTTTGGTGGCCTTGCCGTCAGCAACTGCTTTAAAGGCCTCCAGGCTCTTAATGACTAAAACCGAATGATCTGCGCCGGCTTCCTTAATCATACGGATTCCCTCTGCATTGGCCTGCTGAATCTTTAAGGTGGCTTCCGCCTGGCCTTCCGCCTCACGGATCCGTTTTTCCTTTTCTGCTTCTGCGTGAAGGATTGCAGCCTGCTTTTCAGCTTCCGCATCAAGAATGGCAGATTCCTTCTTTCCTTCCGCCACAAGAACGGTGGATGTCTTCTCTCCTTCTGCCCTTAAGATGGCTTCACGGCGTTCACGCTCTGCCTTCATCTGCTTCTCCATGGCATCCTGGATGGCTGCCGGAGGCATGATATTCTTAAGCTCCACACGGTTTACCTTGATTCCCCACGGGTCAGTGGCAATATCAAGGGTTTCTCTCATCTTTGCGTTGATGGTCTCTCTTGAGGTCAAGGTCTGATCCAGCTCCAGATCACCAATGATGTTACGAAGAGTCGTAGCCGTCAGATTCTCAATGGCCATAATGGGATTCTCAACACCGTAAGCATAAAGCTTAGGGTCTGTGATCTGAAAAAATATGACCGTGTCGATTCTCATGGTAACGTTATCCTTGGTGATAACCGGCTGAGGCGGGAAGTCCGCTACCTGCTCCTTTAGATTGACTCTTTTAGCCACCCTGTCAAGGAGAGGCATCTTAATATGAACCCCTACAGACCATGTCTCCAGGAAAGCGCCCAGACGCTCTACAACCAGGGCCTGTGCCTGGGGAACGATCCTGATACAGGATGACAATAATGCCAGAATAACAATTAATATAATAATAACCGTAGTAAATCCAACTACTCCCATACTATAATTCCTCCTGATTCTCACTCACAATTAATTTAACGCCTCTGATTTCTTTTACTTCCACCATAGCGCCTACCTGATATATCTTATCCTCATCCAGGGCCCTGGCCGTCCATTCCTGGCCGTTAAGGATTGCAGCACCCTTTCCCTCCACGTTGTTGATCGTGGCTGTAACTCTGGCGCTTTTTCCGATCAGGCTTTCCATATTGGTCTTTACTGTGTTACGGTTTACATACTTTAAAGCAAAAGGCCTGGTAAAGAATAAAAGTACAAAGGATACAATTACAAATAACGACAACTGCACCTGGATATTGATTCCAAACAGCGCCAGCACAAATGCAACCAGCGCTCCTCCCGCAAACCAAATGGTCGTCAGAGCCATGGTCCCCGCCTCAATTCCCAGAAGCACTACAAATGCAATAAGCCAATAGACTGCTGCCATCTCATCATTCCCCTTCCCTGCCATTGTGGGCAAAGCTGCCCGGCAAATCTAGCTGTTGATACCATCATACTATATATTCCAGTATTTCTCAACATTTCCTCCTGTAAAAAGCCTTACAATTTTCTGACGATTATCCCCGCCGCTGCCTGGCCGTCTCAAACATCAGCACAGAAGCAGCAACTGCAGCGTTTAAGGATTCTACCTTTCCTTTCATGGGGATCTTTACATAGGCATCCGCCAGGGCTGCCGTTTCGTCTGTCAGGCCGTTTGCTTCGTTTCCCACTAAAAACCCTGTATCAACAGTATAATCCTCTTTTTCATAATTATTCCTGCCGTTTAAATGTGCCGCATACAGTCTGACCCCGCCGGCTTTTAAGGCCTTTAAAGCTGGGCTTAAGTCTTCCGTATATACAAACGGAACGCGGAAAATGGAACCCATGGTGGAGCGGATCACTTTGGGGTTGTAAATATCTGCCGTGGTATCGCTCATGAGCACGCCGGTGACCCCCGCTCCTTCTCCTGCCCTAAGAATTGTTCCAAGATTTCCCGGATCCTGGATATTTTCCAGGACCATCAAAAAGGCCGGGCCGGGAGCAGCCAGCAGATCCTCCGTCTTATAATCCTGCTGCCTGACAAGGGCTAAAATCCCCTGAGGGGTCTGGGTATCTGACATGACCTTAAACACCTCCTGGGAAACCACCTCATATTTCACTTCCGACAAAAGCCTTTTATGAGCCTCATCCTTTAAAAAGCCTTCCGATACAAAAACGCTGTCCAGCCTGTCCACTGGAATTTCTTTAAACATGCGAAGACCTTCCGCCACAAAGAGGCCGCTTAATTTTCTGGCTTTGGCCTTCTTTGTTAAGTTCATCACCTGTTTCACTCTTGCATTGGCGCTGCTGGTTATCATAATGTACCTCTCTTTATAAGTTTTCCAGTTCATCCAGCCACAGGCGGCTTACGGCATCACTGGGCATTCGCAAGTCCCCTCTGGGAGATACTGCGATTGAACCTACCTTGGGTCCGTCAGGCATACAGGAGCGCTTAAACTGCTGGCTGAAAAATCTGCGGTAAAATACCTTTAACCATTTTAAAATAACGTCCTTCCCGTATTTCCCGGAAAAAGCGTAAACCGCCATGCGGCAGACCTTCTCCGGCCGGAAGCCGAACCTTAAAATCTGATACAGGAAGAAATCATGAAGCTCATAAGGGCCTACCAGGTCCTCTGTTTTCTGGGTGATTTCCCCATCCTTGGGGGGAAGAAGCTCCGGACTTACCGGCGTGTCCAGAACATCAAGGAGCACGCCGCTTAAGGCATTTTCCCCGCAGGTATCTGCATAGTAGCGGACCAGATGGCGGACCAGGGTCTTTGGTACCGAAGCGTTGACTCCGTACATGGACATATGGTCCCCGTTATAGGTGGCCCAGCCAAGAGCCAGCTCAGACATGTCCCCTGTTCCAATGACCATTCCGTTTAACCGGTTGGCCATATCCATCAGGATCTGGGTCCTCTCCCTTGCCTGGGAGTTTTCATAGGTTATATCATGAACATCTTCCCTCTGCCCGATATCCCGGAAATGAAGGCTTACGGCCTCCCTGATGTTTATCTCAGTAAGCTCCGCTCCAAGGGTCCTGGTCAGGGTGCAGGCATTCTGATACGTCCGGTCTGTGGTCCCGAAGCAGGGCATGGTCACTGCATGAATCTGTTCCCTTGGAATCTCCAGCATGTCAAAGGCGCGGACCATCACAAGAAGAGCCAGGGTGGAATCAAGGCCTCCGGAAATTCCCACGACCCCATGTTTACAGCCGGTGTGGGCCAGCCTCTTTTTTAATCCCATGGCCTGTATGGAGAGGATCTCCTCACACCTGCGGTTCCTCTCCGCCTCATTGTCCGGGACAAAGGGCCTGGGATCAATAAATCTCTTTAACTCCAGTTCTTCCTTCTTCATTTGGAAGGGAACCACCAGATAATTGCTACGGTCTGCTGCAGGAAATGTGGTCATCCGGCGCCTTTCATGAACCAGCCGCTCCAGATCCATGTCCCCGTATACGGTTTCATTTCCAAAACGTTTGGATTCCCCGAGAAGGGTGCCGTTTTCCGTGATCAGGTTCTGGCCTCCGAACACCAGATCCTGGGTGGATTCCCCCTCTCCGGCATTGGCATAGATGTAGCCGCATACCAGGCTGGCGGAATGCCCCGTAATGAGGCTTCTCCGGTAAATATCCTTTCCCGTGGTCTCATCGCTGGCAGAGCAGTTTGCAATCACCGTGGCTCCTGCAATGGCATGGCGTATGGATGGGGGATTGGGAACCCATGCATCCTCGCACACCTCCGCCGCCACAACAAGCTGGGGAATATCCTCACATGCAAAAAGAATATTGGCGCCCATGGGAACTTGAGTCTCCTCCCATTTTACCATCACCGGAATTTCGTTCCCCGGCTGGAAATAGCGCAGCTCATAAAACTCCGAATAATTGGGCAGACATGTCTTTGGCACGATCCCAAGAATTTTTCCGTTTTGAATGACAACTGCCGTATTATAAAGCTTTCCACTCTCCTCCCATGGCATCCCGATAAAGCAGAGGAGATCATGGCCCTTTGTTTCCTTTAAAATCTCTTTAAGCTCCTTTTTCGCCCTTCTAAGCAGCGCATCCTGGCCAAATAAATCGCCGCAGGTATAGGCGGTTAAGCAAAGCTCCGGAAACACCATAAGCTTTGCATGATTTTTGATTCCTTCTTTTATCTGTTCACAGATCCGCTCTCTGTTAAACTCCGGGTCTGCCACCTTTACATCAGGGGTTGCCGCGGCAACCCGGATATATCCATGGTTCATCTCTTTTATCTCCTATCTATTCATTGGTGCCCTTTGGTATCCACCTGGCCTTTAAGGTGTAAATGCAGTCCATGAGCATGGTTGTAATCCATGTTATAGGATAACACCACATGACTGCTCCAAAACTGGGTAAAAATGGTACCAGCAGATTAATGTAGATCATGCGCAAAATACACATGTTTCCCACACCGATCAGCATGGAAACCATGGTCCGCCCGCTGCCCCGGATACTGCCCATTAAAATCTGATGAATGGCTAAAGTCCAGTAAAACGGAAGCAATATAAGCATGGTGGAATACCCATAGGCAATGACTTCTGCATCCGGCGAAAAGATCTTAAGGATATGCTTTGCATTCAGATACAAAATTACGGAGATGACCGCCGTATAAGCCATGCTTATGACAATCCCCTGATATACCCCCTGTTTTACCCGTTTTGGTTTCTTTGCCCCAATATTCTGCCCGGTAAAGGTAGTTGCCGCCATGCAGAAACTTTGAAGGGGAAGCATGGCGAATCCATCGACTTTACTGTAAGCGCCGAATCCAGCCATAGCGGCAGAACCAAAGCTGTTGACGTTTGCCTGAACAATGACATTAGACAGGGAAATAATGGACTGCTGGATCCCGCTTGGAATACCAAGCTTTAAAATGCGCACCATCATCCGTTTGTCTATCCGGATCTTTTCCGGAATCAGCCGGTAAATATCGTCTGTTTTAATTAACGCCCGGACAATCAGCACAGAAGATACCGCCTGGGCAATGACCGTTGCATATCCCACGCCTTCCGTTCCCATTCCAAAGACCACCACAAAAACCAGATCCAGGACAATATTCACCACAGAAGACACGCAAAGATAATAAAGAGGCCTTTTGGCATCTCCTACGGCCCTTAGGATTCCTGCTCCCATGTTGTATACGAGATTAAATAAAGAGCCGCAGAAAAATATCCTTAAATATGCCACAGAGCTGGGCATAACCCCTTCCGGAGTTCCCATCCAGCTTAAAATCAAAGGCGACATGAACACCCCCACGACAATGAGGATCCCCCCTCCGGCCAGGCTTAATGCCATGCTTGTGTGAACCGCCCAGTGGAGTTTCTCCTCATCCCTTGCCCCGTAATACTGGGATATGATAACTCCCGCCCCTGTGCCGATCCCCATAAACATGCCGATGATCAGATTGATCAGGGAATTGCTTGAGCCTACGGCAGCCAGTGCATCGCTTCCGATAAAATTACCCACCACCACGGAATCCACCGTATTATAAAGCTGCTGAAATAAGTTTCCCGCCAGAAGAGGCAGGGAAAAAGCCAGGAGCTGTTTCCAGATCACACCTTCAGTCATAATGACCTGGTTTGTACTTTGTTTCTTCTTCACAAATATTCTCCCTTCTTTTCCCAATTCCCCAATGAGTATTAGTATACATCCATTTTCATAAATTGGGAAGCCGGATAATTTAAGGTTTACTTTTCCAGAGGTTTCGTGTACAATATTTTTATATCCTACTAAACAGATAAGAATAATTAGGAAGGAGAGTCTTAACCATGAAATTTTCTACCAAGGGACGTTACGCTCTTCGCATGATGCTTGAATTTGCACTTCATCCCGGTGAATGCACAAAGATCAATCAGGTGGCGGAGCGCCAGGATATATCGGACAAGTACCTGGAGCAGATTGTCACCATCTTAAGCAGAGCCGGTTATGTGAAAAGCAGAAGAGGCGCCCAGGGTGGTTATTATCTTACAAAGGATCCTTCAGAGTATACCGTGGGCATGATACTGCGCCTTGCGGAGGGAAGCCTGGTTCCAGTGACCTGCCTGGAGGAAGAAGTCAACCCCTGCAGCCGCTCCCAGACCTGTGCCACACTCATGGTATGGAGAAAGCTGGATCATGCCATCTCCGATGTGGTGGACAGCATTACTCTGGCAGATCTGGTGGAAGAACAAAAAAGACTGGACGGCCAGGCCAATTATTACGAAATCTAAACAATGGTATGCAAAAGGTTCGTGCTTTCTCCTTAACCTGGGGAACACGAACTTTTTTAAACCGGCGGATTTGCCGACCGGTCAGTGGCCTCATCTTCTGCTCCCCCGATTAATCCCTGCAGACGGAATTCCGGTCAAATATATTACAGAAAGCACTGTCATTTTCCAGAAAAAGATTCCATGCCATTATAGCATAGAATCTTTTTACTGATTACCATATCAATATCTTAATGACAGACCGGCAGAGAAAGGGAACTCCTTCAGCAGACCGGGCTTTCTGCATATTTCCTGATCTCAGAGGCATTGGTGATCTTCCGGACCTGACCGTTCTTTACAACCACCAGGGTAGGCGCCTGCATGATTCCAAACCTTGTTGCAAGCTCCGCATTATCATCCGCATCCACTACCTCATAATCCATATTCTGCAAAAACTGCTTTGCCATCCGGCAATTGGGGCAGGTTTTTGTTGTAAAAAGATAGGCTCCTGCAGGGATCTCCGCCTTTTTCGCCGTCACCTTATCCATGATTTCCTCTGCAGCTCCTTTTTTCAGCACGGAGCGGGCAGGCTCATAGACGGTCCGGTTCTTATATTCCTGGGTCTTTCCCTCATTCCAGTTCTGTACCGGACGGTAATAACCGGTGATCCGGCTGTATACCTCAGCGCTTTTTCCGCAGACCGGGCATACCTTATGCTCTCCGGAAAGATATCCGTGTTCTGAGCAGATGGAATAGGTGGGGGACAAGGTATAATAAGGCAGTTTGAAATTCTCCGCAATGGTGTGCACCAGCTTTGCAGCCGCTTCCCAGTCAGGAAGCTTCTCACCCAGGAATGCGTGGAACACGGTTCCTGAGGTATAAAGGGTCTGGAGCTCATCCTGAATTTCAAGAGCATCGAAGACATCCGCTGTATAATCCACAGGCAGGTGGGAGCTGTTGGTATAATACGGAGTATCTCCCTCCTTGCCGGCCGTGATGATATGGGGATAATGCTTCTTGTCATGCTTTGCCAGACGGTATGTGGTGGATTCTGCCGGGGTCGCCTCCAGATTATAAAGATCTCCGTACTTCTCCTGGTAATCTGACAGCCTTTCCCGCATGTGATTCAACACATCCTTTGTAAACTGTCTGGTTTTTTCACTTGTCAGATCCTTTTCCAGCCATTTGGCATTTAAGCCCACCTCATTCATTCCGATGAGGCCGATGGTGGAAAAATGATTTTCAAAACTGCCCAGATACCGCTTCGTATAAGGATAAAGTCCCTGGTTCAAAAGCTTTGTTATGACTTCCCGCTTGGTCTTTAAGGACCGGGCCGAAATGTCCATCATATGATCCAGACGCTTGTAAAAATCGGCTTCGTTCTTGGCAAGGTACGCGATCCTTGGCATGTTGATGGTCACAACACCCACGGAACCGGTGCTTTCGCCGGATCCAAAGAATCCGCCGGTCTTTCTCCTAAGTTCCCTTAAATCCAGACGCAAACGGCAGCACATGCTTCTTACATCGCTTGGTTCCATATCGCTGTTTATGTAATTTGAAAAGTAAGGAGTTCCGTATTTGGAGGTCATCTCAAACAGAAGCCGGTTATTCTCTGTATTGGACCAGTCAAAATCCTTAGTAATGGAATAAGTAGGAATAGGATACTGGAAGCCACGGCCATTGGCGTCGCCCTCGATCATGGTTTCAATAAAGGCTTTGTTGATCATGTCCATCTCTGCCTTACAGTCCTTATACTTAAAGTCCGCCTCTTTTCCTCCTACAGTGGCATTTAACTCCGCCATATCGGCCGGAACGGTCCAGTCCAGGGTGATGTTGGAGAATGGAGCCTGTGTCCCCCAGCGGCTTGGGGTATTTACCCCATAGATAAAGGATTCAATGCATTTTTTCACTTCCCGGTAGGATAAATGGTCGGCCTTTACAAAGGGAGCCAGATAGGTGTCAAAGGAAGAAAAGGCCTGGGCTCCTGCCCATTCATTCTGCATGATTCCCAGGAAATTGACCATTTGGTTGCAAAGTACGGATAAATGATTTGCAGGGGATGAAGTGATCTTTCCCGGTATCCCCCCAAGTCCCTCAAGAAGAAGCTGCTTTAAAGACCAGCCTGCGCAGTATCCGGTGAGCATGGACAAATCATGAAGGTGGATGTCCGCATTTCTGTGGGCATTTGCGATCTCCTGATCATAAATTTCAGACAGCCAGTAATTGGCCGTAACAGCACCGGAGTTACTTAATATCAACCCTCCCACGGAATAGGTGACCGTGGAATTTTCCTTGACCCGCCAGTCCTCCACCTTTACGTAGCTGTTCACTACAGCCTTGTAATCCAGGATGGTATCCTTCATATTCCGGATTTTTTCTCTCTGCTTTCTATATAAAATATAGGCCTTTGCCACATCCGTATATCCCGCCTGCTCAAGAACGTGCTCCACACTGTCCTGGATCTGTTCAACCGTGACTTCTCCTCCTGACATCTTTCCCTGAAAATCAGCGGTTACCCGAAGAGACAGCAGCTCCAGTATTTCATTATTATACTCTTTCTCAGTGGCCTTAAATGCTTTTTTAATCGCTTCTGTGATTTTATTCAGACTGAATTCAGCACTTTCCCCATTTCTCTTTACTACCTGGATCATAACAACCAAACTCCTTTCCACTTTCCTGCCCAGCTTTCCGGGCAGGCCCACCCCGTTTCAGCGCACCCCGCACTATCGGGTGTATCGGGTGTAGAGGTATGCCCACAGGGCGTTCCTCTGCAAAGCCCTTTATGATTCTGTCTTTACCATATATTTCATTATAGCAGACCAAAAAGAAAAACACAATATGTAGTTTGGTTTTTTATCGCCAATCCACATATTGTGTTTTTTATTCATCAAGAGCATCGGCATTGCTTGCCAGAGAGGCAAACAGCTCCGATGGCACGTAGGCGTTCACCAGAATCCCGTCTTCCTGATACTCTTCCTTTAAAAGCTGGCCGTATTTGCGGATCAACTGAATTTTCCCTGCTTCCTTATAGGAATAGACCCTTTCCAAATACACCTTCTGATTTCTGAGAATGGTTTCCAAAAGATTTATAAGTTCGTCAAGACCTTCTCCGTTTTTTGCAGATATCCTCACCTGATGGTCCGAAGAAACATCTCTCAGGATCACGCCGGCATCTGCCGCATCCATCTTATTGAACACCGTGATCATGAGTTTATCACAAACACCAAGCTCCCTTAAGGTTTCATATACAACATGCATCTGCATATCCATCTGGGGATTGGAGCAATCCACCACATGAAGGATGATATCGCTGTATTTGGCTTCCTCCAAAGTGCTTTTAAAGGCTTCGATCAAATGATGGGGAAGCTTTCTGATAAATCCTACCGTATCCGTCAAAAGGATCTGCTGTCCCCCCGGCAGGCTTAAATTCCTGGTGGTAGGATCCAGGGTGGCAAACAGCTTATCCTCAGCCAGTATCCCTGCATCTGTAAGTCGGTTTAACAGGGTGGATTTCCCGGCGTTGGTGTAGCCTACAATAGCGGCGGTTGGTACATGGTTTTTATCCCGCTGCTGTCTGACCACCTCCCTGTGGCGCTTCACATCCTCTAATTCAGCCTTCAGCATCCCGATCCGGTCATGGATAAGACGGCGGTCCATCTCCAGTTTTTTCTCTCCCGGTCCGCGGGTGCCGATCCCTCCTCCCAGACGGGATAAGGAGCTTCTAAGTCCCACCAATCGGGCCGACCGGTACTTAAGCTGGGCCAGCTCCACCTGTATCTTTCCTTCTCTGGTGATGGCTCTGGAAGCAAAGATATCCAGGATCACCATGGTCCGGTCCATGACCTTTGTATCCAATGCCCCTTCCAGATTCCGCAACTGGGCCGGAGACAGTTCGTCGTCGCAGACGATTCCCGTTGCGTCAAGCTCCCAGATCCAGTCCTTTATTTCCTCAATCTTTCCTTTTCCCAGATAAGTCCCCGGATGGATCCTATCCCGGTTTTGGATCACCTTATCAAGGGTAACGGCCCCTGCCGTTTTCACCAGCTCCTCCAGCTCATCAAGAGACCCTTTTGCGTCATCTTCATCTCCGGTACTGACAGCCACCAGGATCACCCGTTCTTCTATTTCTTTTAACTCAATCAGTTCTGCCATCAATCACTCCAACCTATCTTGTCTTTAAAAATGTGATCTCCCGCTCCGCTTCCTCATCAGGGCCGTGGGCAGAGATATACTGCTGCATCAGATCCAGGGCTGTTTTAAATTCACCTTTATATTCTTCGGCAACAGCCTGGTTAAACAAAAGTTCCGGAACCAGGGAGCTGTCTGGTGCCGAAAGACCCTTCTTAAAATATTCGGCCGCTCCATCCCAGTCCTCTCCTGCTATCCTGCATAAGCCCATCCGGTTGTAAAGCTGGGCGCTTTGCTCCCCTTCCTTAAGAGCCTCTTCATAGAGGTTCATGGCATCGGGAGCCGCCCCTTCTTTTTCCATGGCCTCCCCGGCGGCTAAAAGGGCTTTCAGCCTGCCCGGTGCTTTCTTTTCTGTATCTAGCTGGGCGCTTCGTTTATAATCCTCTATAGAGCCCTTTAAATCCCCGGCTCCTGCCCTGGAAACAGAACGCATATTTAAATATTCCGGCTTCTCCCCATCCACCTTTATGAGTATGTCATAAGTGTCTGAGGCGGAAGAATAATCGCCTGCAAGGTATTCCGCTTCTGCCCGGTACTTTAACACATCAACATCAAATTTCCCCACCAGCCCTTTGGAAGAACTGATGGCCTGGTCAAAGGCTTCCACGGCGCCGTCATAATTGCCCTGGTTAAGGGCTTCGATCCCGGCGGTCCGGTAAGAATATTTATTTTCCTTTTTCCCGCAGCCGCCTGCTCCTATGGCAATTGTCAGGGCCAGTCCAAGGATGACAGCCGCATATCCTGTCTTTGTTCTCATGCTATTATCTCCTTTTTAGGAAGTTCGATTCGCCATCGGCTCATTGAACGGCTAATTTGATAAATTTAAGCTGCACTCCGCCTGCTTTCACAAATTATGCCAAGGTATGAATGTCATTGTTTTCCCGTGCTTCCATGGCCGCCCCTGTCCTCATGTCCCAGAAACTCTGCTTCTTCAAAGCATAAAGCCGGCTGGTGTTCCATAATACGGAACTGGCAGATGCGGTCGTTTCCATGGATCACCGTGTCCCGGAGGGCATAGGCCGGGAAAAACCACTGGTCATTATCCCCGCAATAAGTTTCATCAATGATCCCCATGCTGTTGGTCTGAATCACGCCGTAATTTTTAAATGTACTGCTTCTGGGAACCACATGGGCTTCATACCCGGCCGGCAGCTCCATGGCGATCCCAAGGGGAATCAGCTTAAATTCACCGGCTTTCATCTCCACTTCTTCTGCTGCACGCAGATCGATCCAGTCTGATTTACCGTCAATGTAGCGTAAACGTTCGATTTTATCCGTAAAATATTTAATTCTTATGGCTTTTGTCACCTTATTTCCTCTTTTCTGCCCCGCTTTTGGGCACAAAGGTATCCCTGAAAGGGGTTTCCTCCTGAATGTCATCTTCTTTTTTATCTTCTCCGGGAATTAAATCCCCGCTTTGGGAAAGTTCTTCTTCCACTTCCATGCGTATCTCTGCTGCGACCACCGGATCGGCCACCGGAAGGCTCTGGGTAGAGCCGATGCCGAATCTTCTTAAAAATTCCTCTGTGGTGGCAAACAATGCCGGACGGCCAGGCGCATCTAAGCGCCCCACTTCATATACCAGATTGTATTCCACCAGTTTATTGACTGCGTGATCCGACTTGACGCCTCTTATTTTTTCTATTTCAAGCTTTGTCACCGGCTGCTTATAGGCTATGATGGACAGAGTCTCCAGAATCACCTCTGTAAGAACCTGCTTTTTAGGCGCAGATGCCACGCGGATCAGATTCTCATAATACTCAGACCGTGTACACATCTGGTAACTGTTCTCCAGCTCCAGGATCTGCATCCCTCTTTTCCCCGTATCGTAGCGTTTCATCAGACGGAGGACTGCCTCTTTTGCCGTAGCCTCATCCTGACCGATGGCTGCAGCCAGAGCCTTAAGTTCAACGGAATTTCCCATGGTAAAAAGAACCGCCTCAATCACGGCTTCCCACGTTTTTTCTTCTTTTGTGCTCTTTTTCGGCCCCTCAACCCCAAGAGTTTCCTTATCCATTAATTTCCTCTTTCCTGCCCGTCTTCTCCGGGCATAAAAGTATCCCTGGAAGGGGGTTCCTCTCCCTTAAATCCTTTTGAATCCTCCTGCAGATCCGTTAAATCAAACTCCCCGTCCTCCCCTTCTGTTTCCAGGGTTTCAATGAGCATGTCATCAAACAAATGCTCCTGGGTCAGCGTGATCTTGCCGATCTTCATAAGCTCCAGAAGCGCTAAAAATGTCACAACAACAAGAGTCCGGTCCGGCTGCTGCTCAAGCAGCCTGCGGAAAGAAAATTTCCGGTGCTTCCTGGCATAATCCATGACCGATTTTATCTTATCCTCCAGGCTTATGGATTCCTTCCGGATGTTGCCGAACCGGCTCCGGATCGGATCCACCCGGTCCGACTTACGTTTCGTGACAGCCCGGAAAATCTCCTGGAGCTTTGCCAGGGTAAGGCCGTCAAGAAGCCTGTCCAAATCCACCGGCGGCTCATACCTTGCCACCTCGGTGGGAATGGAGGGATCTTTGTACATCAAACGGTCAGCTCCCACTTCCCGGTCCTTAAGCTCCAGAGACATATATTTATAATATTTATATTCCAGAAGGCGTGCCACAAGTTCTGCCCTTGGGTCCTCCTCCTCACCTTCCTCATTGGTCTCCCTGGGGAGCAGCATACGTGCCTTTATATCAATGAGGGTCGCAGCCATAACCAGAAACTCGCTGACAATGTTTAAATCCTCTGTTTCCATGTTATTTACATAGTCCAGATACTGCTCCGTAATCGTCACAATAGGAATGTCGTAGATGTTCACCTTATTCTTATCGATCAAATGAAGCAGCAAATCCAGCGGACCCTCGAAATTATCCAATTTATATGAGATTCCCATAAAATCCTCCAAGGCAGACGAAAGCATGCCTTTGACCAGTATATCAAATCCTTCTTCATCTGTAAATATATGGAAGGCCCTAAATCATGATTTCATTTTTAAATCCACCACTACCAGTTGAGGTTTGTTGTTTAAGCGAATGTTGATGGAATGGGTCCCAAGCCCCCTGCTCACGATCATATGCCTTTCTTCTGAATGAAACTCGCCGGCGCAGTATGGAAGGAAAAACTGATATTGAGGCGTCATGACTCCTCCCAGGTACGGAAGCCTTATGGTCCCTCCGTGAAAATGGCCGGACAGAGTTAAATCCGCCCCCCAGTCTCTGCATGGGCGGAAAAAAAGAGGAGAATGACAAAGCAGAATCTGAAACCGCTCCCTGGATGCCTTTCCTGCTTTTTCCCCGATCTCCTCCTCCGTTAAATGGTCCGGGCGGAATTTCCGGTAAACTCCCGGTTCCAGATCAATCCCTGTAACAGCCAAATCTTCCCCATACCGTTCTGTCCGGTTTTCCAGGATTTTGATTCCAAACCTTTTTAAGCTGCTCACATAGTCTTCATACGCCCTGCCGTACACCTGGCGTTCCCAAAGCAGCCTGTTTTCATGATTGCCGTTGCCGCAAAATACAGGATACCGGCGGGCCAGCTTTTCCAAAAGCTCCAAAGCGGCAGCCGTATGGGCTCTGCCTCTGCTGATGATCATATCACCACCCACCAGCACAAGATCAGGAGCCACCTCATCCACAGCGGCCAAAAGCCTTTCATTGCCGGCTCCAAACCGGTGTTCATGAAGATCGGAAAGGAACACCAGGGTACGGTCCTTTTTGATCTTAGGGCTTTTCAAAACAGTTCTCTCTATGGAAAGCTGTTCTTTTTCATACTCAGAACGCAAATATAAGCCTGCGCCTGCGGCGCAAAGAACTCCGGCAGCAAACCACATCTGATTTTCCCTCTTCTTCTCTCATTTCTTCCTTATCTCCCCATCATACAATGAAGAGCCTGTCTGAGTCAAGACTAAGAGGTCCAGTTGCCCACCAGATATTCGATGATGAGATTGGGCACAATTACCATAAGCCCGATTCCAATGCTCATGAGGATGGTACCGCAGAAATATTCCTGATATCCTGGTGTTCCCGGGGCCGGGGGCACAGTAAACGCAAGGCGGTAGATGGATCTGCAGAGGACGAAAAAGCAGATTAGGTAAAAAAGCACATTAAAAATATTTTTTTTCATTGATGTATTCCTCCTTTCCCATAATATAAACCACTTATGGATAATATGCAATACTGGATAATCACGGTTTAATTAAGACCAGAGGTGATAAATCATGATCGTTTATGACAGACTTTGGGAAACCATGAAAAAGAAAAGCATCAGCCAGTACCATCTGATAAAGTACTGCAAGGTCAGTGCCGGGCAAATCGGACGTCTTAAGAAAAACAACTTTGTTTCCACTCACACCATTGATATGCTCTGCAAGATCTTAGACTGCAGTGTGGAAGAAATCATGGAATACCGGGC
Source organism: Lacrimispora brassicae (assembly GCF_054772055.1). Classification (NCBI taxonomy): domain Bacteria; kingdom Bacillati; phylum Bacillota; class Clostridia; order Lachnospirales; family Lachnospiraceae; genus Lacrimispora; species Lacrimispora brassicae. The sequence goes on from NZ_BRYH01000001.1 coordinate 129,195, forward strand.
CGATATAAGCGAAGCCGCCCTGGGGTCGGAATGCGTACCTGAAGCAGAAAAGGGTGATTCAGCTCCTTCAGAGGATTTGGCATAGAAAAAGAGCCTATAGGCTCTTTTTCTATGCCAAAATATCCATGTTCCTACCGGATCCATGCGCCTGAAGAATCCAGCCGGTATCCATCGGGTGTAACGGTATCCTTAAGCATGGCTCCATCTTTGCCCAGATAAAACCATTTCCCGCTGCTCTCCACCCAAAGGTTTTCTGCCATGACAGAGTCTGAGCCAAACCAGTAGTAAATTTCGTTTATTTTCTGCCATTCATTGCAGGCCTTATTTCCATCCTGTTTTCTATAATACCATTTGGAACCCTCCTGGACCCAGCCTGGGGACGAAGCCTGTACCCCCTGCCCCCCGGCCGCCTTTAAGGCAAACCCGTAATCCAAAAGAGATTTTGTATCCGCATAATGAGTTGATTTACTCTTCATGATGACAGCAATCAGCCGGACCCCGTTCTTCTCCACACAGGTGACCAGAGTGTTGCCTGCCAGGGAGGTATAGCCGGTCTTTCCTCCGATGACTCCCGGATAATATCTGGAATCTCCGGGATAGAGCATTTTATGGCCCATGGTCACGGTTCTTGCCGAAGCTTTCTTTGTCGCCGGTATCTGATAGCTCAGGGTGGAGGACACCTTTCTTACTGTGTCATTCTGGAATGCAGCCCTGGCTATGAGCGCCATGTCGTGAGCCGTGGTATAATGGCTGGAGCTGTTAAGTCCATTGGGATTGACAAAGTTGGTCCCAGTACATCCAAGCTCCTTTGCCCTGGCATTCATCAGGACAGAAAATGCGCTGACACTTCCTGAAACGTGTTCTGCCAGACCATTGGCCACTTCGTTTGCGGACTTCAGCATAAGGCCGTAGAGGCTCTGTTCTACCGTCAGCCTGTCCCCCTCCGAAAGCCCTAGGGTCACAGCACCTGATTCCAGGTTTGTAGTGGCGGTTTTTGAGAAGGTCACCATATCCGGCAAACTGCATTTTTCCGCAACAAGAAGGGCCGTCATGAGCTTTGTAATGCTGGCAGGATAATATCTTGTGTCCCCGTTTTTTGAATAAAGCAGGGTTCCTGTAGACGCATCCATAAGGACCGCCCCTTCTGACTGGATCTCCGGCTGTGATACTCCCGAAGGCTGTGTCTGTGCACCATTGGGGACCGTTCCCGTCTGAGCATTTCCCGTACCGGTTCCGGTTCCGTTGCCGGTTCCCGGCCCTATCTCATTGGCAGCGCTTCCTGCCGGCCCGCTTACGGCTTCTGTCTTCCCCCCTGCTTCCGGGAAGGGCTGTACCAGAGGCATATCCCCGTATGAGATAAAAGCTGCGAGAATGCTGATACTGATTACCAGGCTCCATAGCCTGCATGATTTTTTTGCCATATTCTGTTATCTCCTGTGTATTTCTGGGTGCAAGTATTATTTCTTACAACAGTATAGCATAAAATCCATAATTTTCCGATTAAAATTTTCTTACAAACTTTTATCAAATTTGAAGGAAGAATCGGCTTTGGTAACCATAATTGCCCGCGCAAACAAAACACCGCCTTATTCAGGCGGTGGTATCGTTTAAAAAATCTGGTCTCTGTAGTCCTTTTCCAGCTCTTCCAGCCTGTCCATTGCCACGTTTAAGATCTCGGCATGGTCAAAAGCCAGCTTTTCCTGGTCCAGCACATCAATGGCCGGTAAAAGATCGATCTCCGTCTCCTTTTTCCACATGAGGCCCTGGCGTTCATAGGTTTCGGTGATCCGATAGCTCATAAAAATATGTTCCTCTTCATTTTCAATGGTAAGCGCATAGGTGGCTCCATTTTCCAGCTCGGACAGCTTCTTTTTCCTGACCTGGAACCAACAGGCCTCTGCGGCATCGTCGCCGGCCTTTGGAACCAACTGGTCTATTGGCACTGCGGCCATATAGGATACTGAGATAACTCTTGTTCTGGGATCACGCTTTATGTTCCCCCAGGTGTAAAGCTGTTCCAGGCAAATGCCCTTTACCCCGGTCTCTTCCTCAAGCTCCCTTGCTGCCGCTTCCTCCAGAGATTCATTGGGATTTACAAAACCTCCCGGAATTGCCCACTGTCCGATGCAGGGATGATTTTTCCGTTTAATGAGCAGGACTTCTGTTTCCGTCGCCTCCTCATCCACCGCAAAAATCAACATATCCACCGTCACCGACGGGCGCTCGTAATTCCCCGGGCGATACTGCAAAAGAAACTCTTTCTCCGTTAATCCCTCTTCATTCCTTCGTTCCATTCTGCCCTTCTTCCTACCAGAATCTTAGAATACCACGGACCGGAGTGCGCCTAAAAGTCCTGCACTGGCAAGTCCCATAATGACCCCTGCCACAAGGACGCCTCCCATCACGGCTAAAATACTGGATTTAAAATCAATATCAAGCAGGCTGGCTGCCAAGGTGCCTGTCCAGGCACCGGTTCCCGGAAGGGGAACTCCCACAAATAACAAAAGCGCAATAAACAACCCCTGTCCAGCTTTCGCCTGCAGTTTTTCGCCGCCATGTTTTCCTTTTTCCAGGCACCAGGAAAAAAAGCCGCCGATTACCGGCTTATCCGCCCCCCATTCAAGGACCTTTCTCGCAAACAGGTAAATGATGGGTACTGGAAGCATGTTTCCAAGAATAGCAACGATATAGGACGGGAAAAGCGGAAGCCCCATGACCGTTGAATACGGAATTGCACCTCGAAGCTCGATTAATGGAACCATGGAGATAAAGAAAACAGTCATATATTTTTGTAACATAGCCCATTCCTTTCGTATATAAGTCTGCCTTTATACTATACACAAAGATGGACCGTCTATCAACCATTTTATAAAAAGATTATATTTTCATAGGGGTCCTGGAAAAGGGTGTTAAAGAATGCTCCTTTATGCATATACCATATATTGTAGAAACAGAGAGGCCTTCAACTTAATCTTCTCTGAAATAAATATTAACATTTCTGAAATACTATTGTACTGTCAAAACGAGTATGATATAATCCTCCAAAGTTAATAATCATAATACCAACCACCAGAACGGAAAAGGATGACCCATATGAAAAATCTGCTTCACAGATACAGGCATATCTGGATACTCAGCTACGCCTTTATCTATATTCCGTGGTTTATCTACCTGGAAAAAACAGTGACAAACCACTACCACATCATGCATGTTGCCATAGACGACCTGATACCTTTTAATGAATATTTCATTATTCCATACCTTTTATGGTTTGCCTATATCGCCGCCGCTGTTTGGTACTTTTTCTTTACCAATGTAAAAGATTATTACAGGCTGTGCACCATGCTGTTCACAGGAATGACCATCAGTCTGGTGGTCTGCACCGTGTTTCCAAACGGCACGGATCTCCGCCCTGTGATCGATCCTGGCAAAAATATCTGCTCAACCATTGTGGGGATCCTCTATTCCACGGATACTTGTACCAATGTATTCCCAAGCATCCATGTTTATAACTCCATCTGTGTGCATATTGCAGTGATCCACAGCGAACGCTTAAAAAAATACCGGCTTCTTAAGACCGGCTCTCTGCTGCTAATGATCTCCATCTGTCTTGCCACTGTTTTCTTAAAGCAGCATTCTGCTTTTGACGGCCTTGGCTCCCTGGTTATGGCTTATGTCATGTACCACTTTGTATACTCTGACTCTTATGTACCCAGCAGGGAAAAGGTTTCCCAAAAAGCCATCAGTTAATCCATAACAAAGCCCCTGGGCCTTTCATTTAAAAAAGGCCCAGGGGATATTTGTTTTTACGTCTGGTTTACTCTAGTTAAAACCGAAAAATTTCCGGGTCATATGATAGATGGCAATGGGGAATTTCCTTCCGCTCTTTCCCGGTAAATTAACCCCCTGTCCCATAAAGCCCCATCTGAGCCTTAGGTACAGCGGTAAATTCTGCTTGCGCAGATGCTGCCACAGTTCCTTTTTCTTCTCCATATTTTCATCACTATCCGACTTGATGGCAAGGATGGAGGATATGGTCATCATGATCTCTAAATACCGCACCATATAATGACGCAGCTTCCGCTCCTTGATCTTTGTCACATCGTAATAGCCCAGCATCAGTTTTGTCACCTTGAGCTGCTGGTCAATGCGGCCGATCATGACGGATTCATTGACAGACTGGTCTTCTCTTCCGATAAAGTAACGATAGAAGTTTACATCTAAGTAATAGATGGTTTTCACGTGGGGCAGGGGCTGGTACACAAAGATATTGTCCACATAAAAGGTATGCTTGGGAAGCTCCAGGCCGCACTGCCTTAAAAGTTCTGTCCGGTAAATCACTGAATGCATGAGAATATAATGCCCAAGCAGGAACACCTTTACATCCTTCCAGCTAAACAGCTCATTCTCCGGAAGGGCGGTGCGGTAATTCATGACTTTTTTCCGATCTGCCCCCTGTTTTTCATAAACAAAATTGCTGACGAGCATGTCCAGGGTCTTTTCCCCATAAACAAAGCGCCGCAGGGTGTTCAGGATTTCCGCTAAAGCCGCCTCATCCACCCAGTCATCACTGTCCACCACTTTAAAATAAATTCCGGTAGCATTTCTTAATCCTGCATTGACCGCCTCTCCATGGCCGCCGTTTTCCTGATGGATGGCCCGGCAGATCTCCGGATAATTTCTTTCATATTCATCCGCAATTTCCCCCGTACGATCCCTGGCAGACCCGTCATCCACAATGAGGATCTCCACTTCCTCGCCTCCCGGCAGCAGGGATTCAATGCAGTGCCTCATATAGGCCTCAGAATTATAGCATGGAATTGCCACAGATAAAAGTTTCACACAATATCCTCCTTTAAATTGTTTTTCCGGTAAATCCGGATCGCACATATAACAGACACCGCCGCAGATGCGGCCGCCAAAACCAGCCGGCCTTCCGTATGAAACAAGGAATTCAAACGCTGTGTGTTCATCACAAAAAGCGAGAATACATTGGCTGATACGTGAAATAGGTAAGGAGCCAGCAGGGTCCCTGAGACCTCATACAGCCAGGCAACAGCCAGGCCAAGGAGAAAGGCATAGACCCCCTGAGGAAGATTTCCATGGTAAAGCCCGAACAATGCCGCAGACAGGGCCGCAGACAGCCAAAAAGGGAGCTTTTCCCGAAGGGGCACAAAACCCAGTCCCCGGAAAATGACCTCTTCCGTAAAAGGGATCAAAACGCCGGAAGACAGAAGCTGGATGGGAAAGGCAGCCGAATACAGATAGCATTCTGCCTCCTTATAGGATACAGACATCTCAGCCAGTCCCAGCGCTTCCACCATATAATTACCAAGCACACACAAAGCCCCACCGAATATTAAAATATAGGCCAGGCAGCCGTGAAGAGAAAATCCTGCTGCAAAAACCCTTCCCCGGCGTTTCTGGTCTGTATAATAGAAATAATAAAGCACAGGAGAAACCAGAAGCGCAGATAAAGCGGTGGCTTCCAGAGCGCCCAGGTTTAAGCTTAAAAGCAGGGCAGTGGTCACTGCGGTATAAAAAAACATGGGAAGGATCAGATGCAGGATGATCGATATCATAAACAAGGTGTCCTTTCATTTTCTGTATCTTCCTAAACATTATACCATTTGATTACAGGATATCTACCAAAATTTTTTTAATTCTTTCTAAATATCGTCTCAATCTGTTTTCCAAGACCCTCATCTCATGAAATCTATTGATTTTTTTATTGTCTGATCATATAATATCTTTATACTTTCTGATCAAACTATACGGAAATGAGAGGTAAATGATATGGCAAAAAAACGTATTGTCCTGGCTTTGGGACATCATGCTTTGGGAACAAATCTTCCGGAACAGAAAAAAGCGGTTGCCGAAACAGCCAAGGTCATCGCAGATTTTATTGAAGCCGGCTGGCAGGTGGCCGTTACCCACAGCAATGCCCCCCAGGTGGGCATGATCCACACAGCTATGAATGAATTCGGTAAGCTCCATGACGGTTATACTTCAGCGCCCATGTCCGTATGTTCTGCCATGAGCCAGGGCTACATCGGCTATGACTTACAAAACGGCATCAGAGCGGAACTGGTAAAGCGGGGCATCTATAAATCGGCCGCCACCATTTTGACTCAGATGATGGTAAACCCTTATGACGAGGCATTCTATACTCCCATGAAGCCCATCGGACGCTTTATGTCGGCGGAGGACGCAAAAGAGGAGGAGGAAAAGGGGAATTATGTGGAAGAGGTGCCCGGCATGGGCTTCCGCAGAGTGGTGGCTTCTCCAAAGCCCGTATCCATTGTAGAAATCGACATCATCAAGGCAGTTATGGATGCCGACCAGATCGTCATCGCCTGCGGCGGAGGCGGCATACCGGTCATGGAACAGGGCTACCGGTTAAAGGGTGCCAGCGCAGTTATTGAAAAGGACCGGGCGGCCGGCCTTCTGGCAAAGGAGATTGATGCCGATGTGCTCATGATCCTGACAAACGTCGACAATGTCACCTTAGATTTCGGAACGCCTGATGAGCGCCCCATCATCCAGATGGATCTTAAAGAGGCGGAAGCCGGCATTCAGGATGGGCAGTTTGAGACCGGCTCCATGCTTCCCAAGATCGAAGCCTCTGTGGACTTTATCCGCCAGGGCAGGAACCGGAAGGCTATCATCACCTCTCTTAATAAGGCTAATGCAAGCCTGGAAGGAAAAGCAGGCACAACCATAAAAGAAGCATAAAACGGCTGAAAGAAAAGCTCCCGCAACCTTTTTTGAATATGGACAGAGGTCACCTTCATATATTGAAGCAAATGTAATATAACGGAGCTTTATAAATGAAATTTTTGCAAAAATTAAAGATTGCAGAAAGAATCAGAAAGCTTTCGGTGTCTTCCGAAACAGGAAAAAAGGCAGTCATGGTATTCCTGCTCTTTCTCTGTGCCTTTCTGGCCGGACACCTTGGAGCCATGCTGGCAGAGCATCATAAAGCAGTGGAAACTGCGGCGGATGGAAACTGGGGGCTAAGCTTCCAGCAGGAGGGCCAGCCGCCGGTAGCCAATGCAACCATGGACTATTTAAAAAAGTTCAATGCCTATTATGCTGAAAAAACCCCGGATAAAGTTCTTTATCTGACCTTTGATGCCGGATACGAAAATGGAAATACCGCAGCCATATTGGATGCATTAAAGAAACACAGTGCTCCCGCTACCTTTTTTGTGGTAGGAAATTACATAGAAACGTCTCCGGAACTGGTGAAGCGAATGGTGGAGGAAGGCCATACCGTAGGCAACCACACCTATCATCATCCGGATATGTCCAAAATCTCTTCAACGGAAGCCTTTGAAAAAGAGCTTAAGGATCTGGAAAGCCTTTTTGAAAAGACCACGGGGCAGCCCATGAAAAAATACTACCGCCCTCCTCAGGGAAAATACAGTGAGTCCAACTTACAGATGGCAAAGGATATGGGGTACAAAACCTTTTTCTGGAGCCTTGCCTATGTTGACTGGTATCAGGATAAGCAGCCCACAAAGGAAGAAGCCTTTAAAAAGCTTCTGGGCAGGATCCATCCCGGCGCTGTTGTTCTCTTACACAGCACTTCCAGCACCAATGCCCAGATCCTTGATGAATTGATGACCAAGTGGGAGGAAATGGGCTATCAGTTTAAATCTCTGGATCAGTTGGCCGCTGAATAGCGGGTCTGCCTGATAAAATAGCTTTTATAACATAAAAAATGCCCCCATACAGGACTTTTACATTTCATTGTCCTATATGGGGGTTGCATATTACCCCTTTTCACTCACAGTCATAAAAAGGAATATTTATCACTCCAGAAAAATATCCTCCAACTGCCTGATGACGGTGTCCTCCAGTGACAAAGCCGTTTTTGCATACTCCCTGACCGAGCCGTAATCCTTAAGGATCTTATTGATGGAGGCTTCGATATACTCCGGTTTTGTATCAAAGAGGGAAAACAGATAGTCAGCGACCCGTTTATCCTTTGCCAGCTCCAGATATTTTTGATAATAGCGGACATTCTTTTCCGCTCTTGCCCTTTTGGTGAGCATGTAATCATAGATCATCATATCCTTCGGGACCCCCAGGATACCTTCCAAAAGCATGGCCCCGAATCCGGTCCTGTCTTTTCCTCCTCTGCAATGCTGGACGCTGGGATTGTTTGACCCCAGGGCCAGAATCCTTAAGCTGGTTTCAAAGGCCTTCCGGCTTTCCTCGGACATGACAAAATTCAACTGCTGCTGTATCATCCTCAAATCCCCGGCATTGGGATTCTCCTCTACGGCAATTATAGCCTGCTTTATGATGGCCTCATCCTTTGTAAGGCTTTCGTTATTGTGAAGGAGACCTGCCACCATGGCCGTTTGGGCGTTGGGATCACAGGAATAAGTGGTCACACCCTCTCCCAGTTTTCGGTTTGGGCTTCTTTTTATCTCTTCCTCATTTCTGTAATCAATAATGGTTTTGATTCCCAGGCTTTTTACATACTCCAGTCCGGTGTCTTCCAGAAAAGCGAAATAATCGGAGCGGAATCCTACGCCCCATTTTATTCTCCTTCCTGACCCGGTCATATACCCTCCCATGTCCCGCAGGTTATACATTCCGTCCACCGGAAGGATCCGGTATCCAAACACCATGGGCGCCTGGTTTTTCCATTCAATGATAAAATAAACCTGTTTTCTTTTTTCAGGCGCAGCATCAAACGTCAGCTTTTTTTCCCGGGATGAGAGGAGAAAACTGCGGTTTTTGGTAAAGGGATCCTTTTCATAAGTCCAGTAAAGCTGGTATTCTTCCATGGTTTCTGCACCGGAAACAATGTTTAATTCTGTTTTGCCGTTATCAAGAGGAAAGGCCTCGACATATTTTATCTCCATGGCACTACCTCTTAAGCTGCTCAATCTTCTTTTTCATGTCCACAGGGGCATCATAGGCAGCTATCTGATATTCGATTTTGACCCCAATATCCAGGAGTTTATTAAAATCCTCTTCTTCCTTTGGGGAAAGGCAGATGATATGGTCATAGGATATGGTCCTTTCCGGAGTCGTCCTCATCCCTCCGAAATTAATGTGGTCAATGGGCACGCCTCCCTCTTTCAGCCTTAACGCATCGCTGAAGCTTCCCATAATAAGAAATGTATTTTTCTTGATGGGATTGTTTGCATATACCCTGATGAACTTATCCACGCCGAATACGTGGACAATATAGGCAGGCGCCGCCATTTTCAGTACCTGTACCTGCACGGGATTTTCCACAGCGGCATCGCTGATGCAGATCACCTGCTCCGCCCCGATGTGGCTTAACCAGGAAGTTGCTACCTGACCGTGAATTAACCGGTCATCAATACGAATCCATTTGATCGCCATCTTGTTCCCCCTTTTCTTTCAGTTTATCGTTGATGCAGACCAGGCCCATTTCATAGGCTCTCTCAATAATGGTGCCTGCCTCCTCCAGTGTCTTTGGCTGAGCAATAAACAGTTCCATTAATACCGGCATGCTAAACCCGGAGTACACCAGAATGTCAGGCTCTGTCAAGGCTAAGTAAGTGGCCGCCTTGGCCGGTGTCCCACCATAAATATCCGTTAAAATCAAAACTCCCGACCTCTTGTCTTCATAGGAAGCATACAGATCCAACAGCTCCTTAAGGCACAGGTCATAGGTTTTCTCCGCAGTCACGGAAATGACATCAACATATTTTGCAATATCCCCTATAATTAATCCGGCCGTATTTAAAGCCTCCTGGGCATATAGGCCATGGCTTGCCAGAATCATGTGAATTCCCATATCTATCTTTTCTCCCCTTTTTTATTTCTTCAACCAATACGCCCATTCCATCTTGCCAATGCTGCAAGGGTCCAATCCCTGCAGCCTGCTGTGGGCATTGGACTAAACCAGAATACCGGCCATTGCCAGCAAAGTTCCTACGATCAAAATGCCGAAAATAAGCAGGATCAGATATTTTCTCGGCATCCGGCTGTGAAGCTTGTAAAGCCCGATGGTAAACAGAAAAGGAAGCAGCTTCGGCAGGATCCCGTCTAAAAGGGCCTGAATATTTACAACGGTCTCATTAATGACGATTTCCGTACCCACGTTGATTTTCACGTAATTTCCTATGAGGGCCCCTAACACGATCACGCCCACCATGGTGGAAATATTGATGATCTTCTGGATCACCTTTGCCTGTTCCCCGCTTTGTACAAACTCGATGCCTTTTTCATATCCCATGATGGTACCGAAATACTTAACGCCTATGTTGATGCCGTTATAAATCAGGAACATCAGAATGGGACCGATGAGGTTCCCCTGCAGAGCATAGGCTGCACCGATACTGCCTGCAATGGCCTGGATGGTGATTTTAAATACGCTGTCCCCAATACCTGCCAAAGGCCCCATCATGCCCGCCTTCACCGCAACTACCGCATCCTTTTCATCCACTTCCGTGGTTTCCTCAATGGCCGCGGTGATCCCCAGGATCATGCCTGTAGCCGTGTTTTGGGATAGGAAGTAAGTCAGATGCCTCTGCATGGCCTCAACCCTGGCGGCTTTTCCTGCATCCTTATAAACCTTTTTTAATACCGGCGCCAATGCGGTAATGAATCCGATGGCCTGGGCATTGCTTGAGGTCACGGTGATCCCAAGGCCGAAAATCTGCAGACGCCAGTAGACTGCATTCAAATCCTTGCGGGTTATTTTTATGTAACTTCCTTTTGCCTGTGTATTGGGATTATCCAATCCGGCCACTTTTTCTTTCCCTGCACTCATAAGTCATAACCTCCATCCTCGTCATCTGCCCGCCCTGAAACGATCACCGGTGTTTCATTCTGGCGGTCCTTAATCTCCATCATGACCGAATACAGCATTGCAAATGACAGAGAAATCAGGGTCACCGGCAAAATCCCAAGTCCCAGATAGGTGGACAGCACAAAACCGAAAATCAGGAACGGCCACATAAAGCCTTTCATCATCATTGTCATGAGGATGGACAAACCGACTGCCGGCAATATTCCGGAGGCAGTGCTTAAGCTCTTTAAAATATTGCTGGGAATGGCATTTAAGATCTTATCCACCACTCCTGTTGAAAAATAGACCACCAGGAAGGTTGGAACCGCACGGAGCAGGAACTGGAATGCAATGGCTACATAATTCACCCGCAAAATGCTGTCAAAATCTCCTGTCAGCGCCAGCCTGTCAGCCCATACTGCAAAGAACTGACGGACAAAGTCAAAGATCAGAAGTAACTGCTGGGCTAAAACCGCTACTGTCGTGGCCGCGGCCACGCCTGCTGCAATCCCCTCTGCCGTAGCTCCTGTGCTTGTAATGGAAATAGTTGTTCCCACGATGGTTCCGATAATCATATCCGGCGTTTTGTAACCGGCCATGTTTCCCAGTCCCATCCACATCAGTTCCAGAGTTGCGGAGATAATCAGTCCTGTCTTTACATCTCCTAATATGATTCCCACCAACGGACCTACGAGCAAAGGTCTCCGGAGCATCTGCGGGCCCTGATCGTCAAATGAACAATACCCAGCCCATACCGCTATAAGTAGCGCCTGCCAAACTGCCATAATTGTAAACCCCCTTTGTTTGATATCCAAAAAATAACACAAAACCGGCCTCACCTCAACGTCTACTTTCATCACGGAACGCGCATGATTTTACCAGGAAATATTTGCGCCTTATTGCGCAAAAAAATAGGGAAAGGCTGGTCCTGTGACAGGATCAGCCATCGATATAGTGGCGCAGCTCAGAATCCCCGTTCTTGACTTCCACCAGTCCTTTCCTTAAGTCCAGGAGAATGAAATGGATCTCTTTTACGGCGGCTCCATTCAACAGGATATCCTGTGGCAGAAAGAAGATATAATACTGCTGGCGAGGCTCGGTTCCTGTAAAAATAGTAATGTACTTTTTCTTTTCCTCAGCCACATAATCCGTATGGTAAATGGCGCTGTGGATCAATTTACAGAACTGCAGCTTTGTATAGCCGAAAGCAATGATTTCCCGCCAGAAATGCTCTGCAATGGTTTCCGCCAAGTTTTCTTTTCCGCAGTCTAACCGGACCATATCCGGAGATCCCATGTAATTTAAAATAGCTCCCACCTTTCTCTTCTTTGCGATGACTTTGGCCCAAAGGTCATAGGAAACCTTGCTGAAAAAATCGTAGTGGTAAGTGGGAATGGGAAAATGATCCGGCTTAAATTTCATTCCTTCCGGCAAAAAGACGTAATCATACTTTGAATAATCCAGTCCCTCTGTCTCATATAAATAATGGGAATGAAAATGAATATTCAAATCATCCACATTTAACCCCAGCCGCCTTATGACCGTGGGAACGGCCGACTTCCCTATTTCATTGATCAGAATGACATTGGTGGGTTCATACTGGTTCCGGATGCGGTATACAAGATTATAGATCAGAATGATCAGCTCGTAATACATCATGTCCTGTATCTCATCGGTTCTGTGTCCTGGAAGCTCATTGTAAATATAATTTGCCAGTGCCTGGGAGGAAATCATCCGGTTGGTCCTGTATTTTATGGAATAGGGAAATTCCAGTTCCACGATGCCAAACTGATTCCTTAGCTGCCATTTGTAAAAAAACAGAAGAAGGTGGTCACTGACCTCTTTATAGGGGGTGAGATCCAAAAAAATACTGTCCTTTAAAAAATTCATGACCTTTTTATAGGTCTCCACCCCCTCCGGCACCACCTTCTCATAGCTTTCGCAGGCCCCGTCTTCAAACAATTCCCGGTTGCTTAAAAGAAAAACCGCCATGTAATAGTATTCGGCAGGCTCCTTTCCTTCTCCCAGAACTTTTTGACCCACGGAAAATTCCTTCAATTCTTCAAGATGAGGAGGAAAATCCTGCACTTTCATCTGTCCGGAGCCTGATCTTAAAGGCAGAATCGTCAGATAAAGAACCAGCCTCTTAAATCCCGTATCAGGCACCCGGTACCCTGTCTCATCTAAAACCTGTTTCAGCCTTGCAATATTCTGCCTGATGTCCTCCATGGCAATGCCGTATTCCTTTAAACAGCGAAAAAGAAAGATGTTCTGTTCCAAATCATTGTAAATATCACAAAAATCCATGAGGCAGGAACGGATGGAAAGTTCTTCTCCCGTCACCTTCATCCCGTGATATGGGATGGAAACAATCTGTATCTGGTACAGCAGAAGATATTTTCTTACGGCTCTCATATCCTTATTCAGGGTCGCAGGGCTGACATTAAGCATGTCGGCCAGATCCTCTGCCTTTATGCCGTTTACAGAGGACACAAGGCGGCGGATGATATGCTGTACCCTTTCTTTATGCCCCAGAAGCCGGTTCAAGGACAGATTCAGATAGCCGCAGCAGGAACACCTCAGCTCATGGATCCACCCCCTGTCCTCAGTGGGATACTCCAGAAAATATCCCTTTCCCCTTTGGTTGCGTATCCTGACATTGGCTCTTCCATATTGTTTTAACTTGTCATTCAGTGACGCAATTTCTATTTGTACCGTGCGCAGGGAGATATCGAACATTTCCATGATCTTCTCATTTTCCACATAGCTGTTTTCCAAAAGCATATTTAAAACACTGATTTCCTTGAAGTTGCAATCAAGCATAAAACCACCTTAGAGGATGACCTTTTTATCTGCGTCAATACCTTTCCTTCCCGTTTTTCTATTTCATCGCCGGCATTTCCTCTGTTTTTAACCGCCCCATAAAATAAACAGGGCAGCTTTTGAATTTATCGTATATTGTTAAGCGATGAAACCCAAACAATTACATAAACCAAAACCTGCCTGTATTGATTTTAACATCCAGTCCCGCCACCTCACAGATGAGAAATTCATGGCCTGCTTTCCGCCTTGCCGGTGTTTTATAAAAGGTCGGCGCGCATCAAAGCCTCATCAATGCACCCCGCAATATTCTCTTTTCCCATGTCATCTAAAAATCCCGCCTTTTCCATCATGGACATAGGCTGTTCGTTTACATGGGACAATACCAGTATGACATTTTTTCTTTTTAAATTGTGGTAAAGCTTTCTTAAGCTTTTTAAGGCGGTGGCATCCATCGCCGGAACGCTGCGCATCCGAAGGATCAACACCCGCTTGCCTTCTTCCAAAATCACCTTGGATATTTTATCGGCTGCTCCGAAGAACATGGGGCCATTGATCTCAAATACGGCCACATGCCTTGGAACCGGCTTTAAGTCAACGAAATCTCCGTCATACTCCTCTGCGCCCTCTTCCAGATACCTCCAGCCGTTTACCTCGGCCACATCCGCCATTCGCTTCATGAACAGCAGGGAGGCAAATACCAGGCCAACGCTAATGGCCATGACCAGATCAAATACCACAGTCAGGACAAAGGTAACCAAAAGCACCGACCAGTCACTTTTGGGAGAGGTCTTTATAATGGATACAAATTCTCTCCACTCGCTCATATTATAGGCAACCATAAACAGGATGGCCGCAATGGCCGGCATGGGTATGAGAGCCGCATAAGGCATGAGAAATACGAGGATCAGCAGAAGCAGAACGGCATGAACCATTCCCGCCACCGGAGTCCTCCCTCCGTTTTTAACGTTGGCGGCCGTCCGGGCAATGGCGCCTGTAGCCGGGATTCCTCCAAACAAAGCGGAGCAGGTATTGCCCACTCCCTGGGCGATCAGCTCCATGTTGGAATTGTGCCTGCTGCCCACCATACCGTCAGCCACCACGCAGGACAGCAGGGATTCAATGGCTGCCAGCAGCGCAATGGTCATTGCATCCGGCATGACCCTCTGCATCATGGCAAAGGACAGCTTGGGAATGTGAAACACAGGAAGGCTGGGAGAAATGGCATATAAATCTCCAATCGTGTAGACCGGAAGATCCAGGACCTTTACCAAGACAGCAGTGAGAATGACCGCGATCAAAGACGGGGGCACCTTCTTAAAGTACCTTGGCCAGATCACCAGTACGGCAAGGGCTGTCATTCCAATTGCCAATGCCATGGGATTAAAGGTTCCCAGACAGAGGATTACCTGCTCCAGCTTTTCCATGGTCTCAACCGGCGCTTTTTCAAAGGTCAGCCCAAGAAAATCCTTTATCTGGCCGATAAAAATAGTCACCGCGATCCCAGTGGTAAAACCGGTGGTAATGGTATATGGAATGAAACGGATTAAGCTTCCCAGCCGCAAAAATCCCATGATGATCATGATGATCCCGGCCATGATGGTGGCAGCAGCCAGGCCGTCAAGCCCGTTTTTTAAGACAATACCTGCTACGATAGAAGCAAATGCCGCCGTAGGTCCTGCGACCTGCACCTTGCTGCCTCCTAAAAAGGAGATCACAAAGCCTGCAACAATGGCTGTATAAAGTCCCTGCTCCGGCGTCACGCCGGAAGCCAGGGCAAGAGCGATGGAAAGGGGCAGGGCAATGATCGCCACAATAACTCCTGAAATGACATCCTTTATAAACTGCTCCCTTGTGTAATGCTTCATTGATAAAAAAAACTGTGGGATAATATCCTTCATCTTTCCTGTTCCTCTTTATGTTATAAATTTTTTATAAACTTTTTCTAATATAGCTGTGAAAAGAAAAGAATGCAAGGAAATTTCCCATGTTCTTTAAATAATACAACACTTCTTACCTTAAGCTGTTCTCAGCCAGCAGTTCCAGGGCTTTTTCATTAAGCAGCTCCACGCTTCCCCTGGTGAGCCTTACCAAATGATCCGTCTGGAACAAACGCAAAAGCCGGGTCACCACTTCTCTTGCAGTTCCCAGGTGACGGGCGATCTGCTCGTGGGTGATGGAGAGCTCCTTGGAGCCTGTAAGCCTTCCTTCTTCTAAAAGAAAGGCAGCCAGACGGCCATCCATTTTCTTGTTTAAGACCTGGTCCATCAGCCACATAACATCGGAAAACCGGGAAGCCATCAGCTCATTGGTAAAATTGGAGACAGCCGCCGACTGCTCCATCAGTCTCTTGTAAACCTCAGGCGGCACCACAGAAACCACAGAGTCCTGCTCCGCTTCCACCGTTACATCAAATTGGATATTTTTAACCATACAGGGACCGGAAAAAAGACAAATATCCCTTTCAAGCAAACGGTAAAGGGTCAGCTCCCGCCCTTCATCGGATATCATGTAAACCCGAAGCTGCCCTGCAGTCACAAGCAAAAGCCCGCTGCAGCCGTCAGCCCCGCCATGGACCAGCATTCCTTTTTCAAACCTGGCTTCCCTGGCTTTTTCTTTTAAGAGCATTTTCTGGTTCTCCGTCAGCTTATTCCAGAAAGGAAGGTATTCTCCCAACACCATATCATCAAACCTCCATGTGCCTAAAAACATTGAAACCCAATCTCATCATTGCAGTCAAAAAGTTCAAAACATTCTTTATAGCCCAGTCTTCCGGATTTCAGTTCTTCCGCCATCAAAAGAAGATTCATGGAATTGACTGCTGCCCCGCAGATTCCCGAACGCATCCGGATATTATCAAGCCTCTCCTTAAATCCGCCGGTAAAGGTCCCTGAAACAAAAGCAAAACGATAGTGAATCACACCTTCGTCAAAAATCTCCCACCATTTGTTTGGATTAAGTCTTTCGTTCCGTTCCTTGTTTTCCTCTATGTAGCGGTACATCTCATCAGCCTGCTTGATCGGAAGGGAATATCCCTTTCCATAAGCCTTATTATCAATGATCAGTCCGTCTTCCCCATAATACACACACACATCCGGTTTTCTCGTATCCCCAAGCCTGGCTCCCTTAAAATCCAGCTCAGCGGTCAGAAGCTGGGCCGTCTGTATCTCATAATCCCTGTCTGAAGTGCCGTCAAATCCCAGATCCAAAAGGATCAGGTATTTATGATCCACATGGGTCAAATGGGATCTTAAATAATCCTTGGAAAGGGACACCTCTGATTTCACCGGTGCAGGTCCCTGGTCTGCACAAGGCACCTCAAGACCGGTTATTTCATCCATGATCCGATAGGCATTTCCTGTCTTCTTCACATGCAGTCCAATATTTTCAAGGCTTCGGATGTCATCCAGGATGGTCTCTTCTTCCTCTTCCATGCCAACGCCTTTTAAATGCTCCTTTACCTGCAATGGAGAACGGTAGGACCCTTCCAGATACTTTATGATATGGGCCCTCCGGCTGCGTAAATATTCCCGGTCCGCCACCTTGGTAGCCAGCATGTCCCACATCACCCGCTTTGGGATCTTGGGAAATTTTGAAACACCGGCAACATGCTTTAATATGGTCCTTCCCTTTAAGGTCAACTGGTAAGACTGGGGGATGGTTCCCCTATAAACATGGCCTCCTATGGAAATGGTTACCTCCTTCGGCACCTTGCTGACCCAGCCCATCTGTAAGAGCCAACTGCAAATGGTCCGGACGTATTTGTCACTGGTCCCTTCCGTATCCTGTAAAAGCTTTGTCTTCTCTTCCCTGGTTTCCGCTTCCGTCAGCCCCTGAAGGATCATGTACTGGGGAATGGAAGTAAAACCCGCCTCTCCGATGAAGCCAAGCCTTGCCCCGATCTCAAACTTTGTCAGATGCCCTTCTTCCCCCAGCAGGGACAGGACCCTGCATACGGGAGGATAGGATAGGAAAGCAGTCTTTAATGCGAAGGCCTCCTCTTCGCTTCCTGCAGGCGCAGCCGCATACCGGCGTCCCAGAGGGGACAGGGAACAGACATCCTCTTTCCTGCTGTAATGAAGAAAGCCGATGCTGACTGCCCATCTTAGAAAGGAATCTGCAGGCCAGTCGCTTTGGTATTCCTTCCGCTGCCCCGGCAGGACCGCCTGGATGATCCCGGAACAGGGGGCATTGCTCCTTGTATAGCCTACAGGTGTCCCCTTTCCCTTTAAATGGGTATAGGGAATGGAAATCTCTTCTCCGCCTAATTCCCGTATAAACTCATCTCTCCCGTCTTTTTCCGATATGAGCCTGGGGATCTTATCCATGCGCAGGATCCGGTTGATCTCTGAATCCGGCACAAATGCGGATACCACATTTTTTAAATTTTCCAGGGTATAGGCCTCCTGTACCCAGCCAAATGTCCGATCTGCCACTGTTATTTCCTCTCTGTATTTTTTTTAAGTATACCATAGCCCCCCAGGAATTGACCAGATCATTTTCCATGGAAGGCTCAAAGGGTTTGGTTTGTTATGGATGGCGTCCTGTGATATAATGGTAAAAACCTAAAAAGACAGGATAAGAAGGGAACATAGATTATGGGAAAATTACAGATGACAATACTGGCTTTTGGGGCAATTTCCTGCTGTATCCATATCAGGCGGCAGCTTCAGGACAGAGATTACATAAAGCACCTGTTTCTGGGAAATGACGCCGGACAAAACAGGATTCTCTACCTGGATTATATCCGCCTGATGGCCGCCCTTTTTGTGATTTTCGTCCACTGCCTGGATTTTTCCACAGCCAGGCTCCCGGAAGGAACAACGGCCTGGATAGGGGTGCAGTCCCTTTCCTCCATCCTTTTAATCTGCAACACCCTGTTTATTATGAACAGCGGAGCTTTGATTCTAAGGAGGCAAAGGGATGGCTTAGGGGCCTTTTACTATAAAAGATTCCTCCAGGTGGCCCTTCCCTTTTTCTGCTATTACAGCCTTTATATCCTGCTTTCCTGCCAGTATTTCAATTCCGGCTTCATAAACGGGATCTTAAAAGCCTTCAGGGACATAGCGGCAGGTCCCATTGACTGGGCGCCCCACTTATGGGTGATCTATGTCATTTTGTCCCTTTATATCCTGGCTCCGTTTTTTTCCATTCTCTTAAGGCATCTTCCTGACCCTATGCTTCACCGGCTGGCCGTCCTGATCCTGGTCTTTGGCTGTCTGGCGGTTTATCTGCCTGCCCTGGGCCTGCCCGTAAACCTTGAGCTGATGATCAGTCCATGGGAAGGGGTGTTTTTGCTTGGCTATTACTTCTCCCATCCCATTTCCATGAAATACAGGAAAGCCTGGTGGGGTCTTGGTATTGCCTCCTGCCTGTTTACCATCCTCTGCACCGCCCTTCGGCCTGATTACAAAGCTATCTTACTGGCAAAAGGCGCTCCTGCCATGACCCTCATGGCAGGTTCCGCATTTCTTCTCCTCCGCTCCCTGGAAAACAGGCTTCCAAAGCCCGGACTTCTCATGGGCTTCCTAATCCGGTACAGTTATTCCATCCTGCTAATCCACTGGGCAATTCTTTATTTTGTCAGGGAACGGCTTGGCATCGCCTGGCCTGCCTTTGGAATGGCCGGCAGTACCGTCCTGTCCTTTGGCCTTGTCCTGACTTTATCTGCCGCAGCCGCCTTCCTCTTTGACCAGACCGTGGTCCTTTGCATTCAAAGCTTTTTTAAAGGCCTGGCCCATCCATTTAAAAGCCGGTGATTTTATTCCTCCGGCTCCGGCGCCCTTTCCGCTGCAATGGGCCTTACGGTGATCCCGTTGATTTCCACATGCTCGCTGATGCCGATGACAATACATGGACGTCCGTCGATCATCCGGTTTTCCACCAGATGGGTCTTATCAGACGCTACCTTGATGCTCACATCCGCAGTTTTAATTTCAAAGCTTTTGGTGTTGACCACATTGGAAGCCAGGAAGGGCGGTACAGACTGTTCTTCGTCCTCTCCATAGCGCTGTTCAAACTCTTCCAGCTTTTCCTGGCTGGCTCCGTTGTTCTCCAACAGCCGTTTCATCTGATACTTGTCCAGGGTAAAGGGAGCCGGTTCATCCTTTGTTTCTTCAAGAATCTCATTTAAATTTTCGTGAAGGCTTTTGACCGTCTCAAAGTCGCAGTTATCTCCCAGAGTTTCTTCCACAATGGCCTGGAACGTCTCCTTCTGGCTCTTGGCTGACATGGGGATCACACATCCCAGCAGTTCGTCGATCAGTTGTTCCGGCATCTGCTCCGGGTTTTTGGCATAGTATAAAAGGCTGTGGATATCTGTATTCCTGTCCGTAAAGGATGGGAATAAAAAGCCGGTATCAGGAGCCTCCACAATCCAGTCCCTGCTGCGGTTTTCGATCACATTGGATTCAGAATTATAGCAAAGACCTGCCTTTGACAGCTTCACCGGACAAATGGTGCACTGGATGAATTCATACACAAAATCCGAGGCGTCATACAGTTCCAGGCCGTCTGAGGACCTTGCAGGAATATCATAGGCACAATGGATGAGGATGATGTAATAATTCTCACCGTAATCGTAGCCGGCGATGACCTTATCATAGAATTCCTCAATGAGGACATCATCCTTTAACTGGCTGTCCCGAAGCTTCAGCAGAAAATTCTGGGTTCCGCCCTCTGCCTCTGTATGTAAGGGAAATTCCATATTGACCATGTTCTTGCCGACGGTTCCTGACAGGGCGCTTCTGAAAATAGTAAAGTACTTAAACGCCTCTTCTTCCGGGAGGGATAAAAATGCCTCCTTAATCTCCGTTCTTTTGTTCTTTTCCCCGTCCACATAGCAGCCGCAGATACGGCTGATGGCACAGTTGGCCGGAGTAAAAAGTTTCTTTATTTCATTGGCTTCTTTCTTATTCATTCTACGGTCTTCTCCTATCCTAAAGTAAAGCTGCAAAATAATACTAGAGCAAATCAGGGCAGAAGTCAAGAATTGGTATCACCAAAAATTCTCCATTGTTTATCATTTCCTTTAAGGCAGTTTCCAAAGAGGCTTGCCCTGTTTTCGGCAAAGCTAAATAAACCTATGTGATGGCTTGAGTAATGTATTGTTCCAATGCACTTAGGGGACTGATTACCTTTTTATTTGCTAAATGATTATACATTTCTGCAGCATATGCCAGAGATAATTGTGCAACTGCAATTGTATGGTTAACAGCATCAAGTTCCAATAAGGTATCCAGTACTTTTTGATTATGAGACACTATATCTCCTGCCAAGTACCATTCAAAGACATCTTCAATAAGGAGGATTTCTATTTCCTGCTCCATTTGGCAAAACCTTTGCAAGCGGTCCATGGTTCCTTGTATAGTTGCCTCATTTGTAAATACTATTTTTAATGGCTCCTGAATGTCAGCTAATTCCTTAAATAACACTTCATCTATTTTTAATATAGGTATCTCGCTTCCTAAAGAAATATCTTCCAATAAAGCGATATAATTTGTGCAGGTAATTAAAATAAAATCCGGTTGTTGGGCAATTAGTTCATTGATTTGCTTTCCCACACGCAGACGCAGTTTCTCCTGTGCTTCACCTTCCCGGATCATTTTAATCAGCTCTTCATCAACGTGATGGTTTATTTTTATTGGAAGATGCTCAAGCGCATTGTCTATAACTGCTATATTTGCCCGGCTTGCATGTAAACACATCATCATGGGTGACACCTCTTTCATACGAATCCCCCCTTAGTTACATAATCTGTCAGAAGCTGAGAATAATCTATTGAAGTCACTTCTCAAACTTCCCATAAAAAGCGCGTTGGTTCCTGTGTTTCTCACATTCTACCATAAGCAGGTACTCACGTCTATGCTGCCGCTGAAATCAACCATTTTCCGAAAAAAAACTCACAGGACGTCAGGCCTGTGAGCTTTTTCACTTTTTCTTATTTATCTGCTTTCCATAACCCGTGAAGATTACAGTATTCGTATGCAGCAACTACTTCATCTCCGTCGCAAAGCATGAATTCAGCCACCGGCTTATCTCCCGGGCTTAATACCTTTCTCTGATTGCCCTGTTCGGTCTCTAATGCAATCCAGCCTATGTAATGTTCAGGAAGCATTGGATGCTCAACGGAACCAACAGTAACTTTCACATGCTGTCCGTCAATCTCAATAACAGGAACGTGTTTCTCAGTTGCAGCATCTGTTGTATTGGCTACCAACTCATGCATGTTTTCTCCACAACATGTAATCGTACCGCCTTTTTCCTCTACAACCGCCACAATATTACCACAACGGTTACATTTCAAAAATTTCATATAATGACCTCCTTCGTCTTTTGAATCCTTATTGAATTATATTCTCACTATACCATAAAATTCAATAATTTACAATAGATTCCAACTGATACCATAAGGACCGCTCTTCTCACTTCCCGCATCGTTCCTGGTATTCCGAAGGCGACACTCCCAAAAGCTTTTTAAACTGTGCACTGAAATAGGCCGTATCCGAATACCCCACCTGGTCCGCCACCTCATACACCTTGACCCGGCAGTCCTTTAGGAGGGACATGGCTACCTGCATCCGGTAAAAGGTGAGGTAGCTGGTAAATGTATAATCCGTTTCCTTTTTCAGCACACGGCTTAAATATCCTTCGCTGATTTCTAAATATTCCGCCACAGTGCTGATGGTGATGTTCTCCTGATAATGCTTCCGGATGTACCGGATGGCCTCGGCCACATATTTATTTTTGGATTTCTTGTCTGCATTAAAACGGAGCACCGGTGCAGCAGCCTCGCCTGCTGACTTTTCCGTTCCCTGTTCCATTTGGCTCCTGATATGAAGAATGGCCTGCTCCAGATCCCCATCCTTTAAGGGCTTTAAAAGATAATCACTGACCCCTAAGCGCAATGCGCTTTGTGCATACTTAAAATCCCCGTAAGCAGTCAGGATAATGAACCTGGCTCCGCACCCTTCTGCCCGCAGCTTGGTGATCATCTCCACCCCGTCCATGCGGGGCATCTTCACATCCGTCACAATAATGTCCGGGGAGAGGCGTTTGGCCAGGAAGGCCCCCTCCTCCCCGTTGGCAGCCTCACCTGCTATGACACAGTCCAGAGCCTCCCAGTTAATGGTCAAAATGATTCCCCGGCGGACCATCGTCTCATCTTCCACAACTATGACTTTATACATCCGTCACCTCCCTCTGGACCGGCAGCCTTAAGGCAATGGTGGTTCCTTCCTTTGTCACTTCTGCCCTGATCCCGTATTCCTGTCCGTAATAAATTTTCAGTATACGGATCACATTGTAAAGACCCAGGTGCCCATCCCTTTTGAAAGGATTGTCACTGTTGATCCAGTCCACCATTTCCTTATCCATCCCGCACCCGTCATCTGTGATGGAAATGCTTAACACTCCGTCTTTCTCATCTGCAAAAATGCAGATGTATCCGTTCTCACATCCATCCAGCCCATGGATAATGGCGTTTTCCACCAATGGCTGCAAAAACATTCTGGGCACCATGCAGTCCTCCAGTTGGTCCGGTATCTCGGTTTCATAGAGGAAACGTCCTGTAAAACGGATTTTTTGGATCTGTATGTAGCTTTCAATGGTTTCCAGCTCCTCCCTTAAGGTGATGAAGGGGCGGCTGGAAATGCTTTTTCGCAGGATCACCGCCAGATTCTCTGCCAATATGGCAATTTCCGGAATCTGGTTGATTCTGGCATTCCATTTAATGGTATCCAGAGTATTATAGAGAAAATGAGGGTTTAGCTGGGTCTGATACAGTTTGATGGTGGTCTTATTTAAATCCTTCTGCTTCTGAACCGTGTCCTCTAAGTATTTCTGCAAGTCACCTGTCATCTGGTTAAAGCTTTCCGTCAGCCTTCCCAGCTCATCCTGCCGGTTTGTATGAATGCGGATGGATAAATCCCCCTTTTTTACCTTTGCCATAGCCTTATCCAACTGGCTCACGGGCTGGGCAATGCCTTTGGAGAGAGCACCGGAAATCATCAGGCAGAGGATCAGGCCCAGAGCTGATAAGAGAATGCTTACCGTCCCCATGGTGCGGATGGCTCCGGCACTGATCGGTGCGGAACGCCTTAAAATAACATAGATTCCATGAGAGGGTTCCCTGGTCCATAAGTATCTGGTATACACTCCCCTCCCCTTTTCGCCCTCCTGTCCTGACATTCCATGGAGGATGATGTCATTGATCTCCTCTTCCCCATACTCCGGTCTTGAGCAGTAAATGGGCCTTTGATGGGAATCCAGCAACAGAAAGGTATCCCTTGAGGAATAGAAGCCATTTAACAGATTGTTAAAATTTTCCCGGGAAAAATCCAGAACAACATACCCGGTTCTGGCTCCATGAGAATTTTCCAGGGAATAGGCTCCCTGCATCAGAATATTTTTATCCGTTCCCGGAAGATGGGGATCGGTCCTGTAATAGGTGATCCCCCTCACTCCCTGGACCTTCCTTAAAAGCCCCCAGCGGACGGGGAGGTAGGTGTTTTTGGAACCGGTATCCGTTGTAAAACGCAGCTTTCCGCCAGAATCATAAATACTGAACTGGGCGCTGCTGTATATTTCCTGGACCGCCTGATATAAGGATAAGTACAAATCCTTCTGCATCTCAATGGCATCCTTGTCGATCATCACCCTGGCCGCTGTACCGTCTGCTGTAAAAGTCTCACAGGCTTTCTCACAGCTTTCAAATAGCTGGGTGAGCTTTGCGCTTACCTCCTCCAACTGCCGGTTTCCCTCCACAGCCAACTGCCGGTTAATGGAAGCGGTAAAAAGCCTGGTCACCACCACGCTTGAAAAGGTAAGAGGCACCAGAGCGACCAGCAGACATCCCAAAAACACCCGTGTCTTAAAAGAAAACCTTTGGTACCACCTCATCCTCCGGCCCCCCTTTTGTGCATGGACAGGACCCTATTCCACTGTTTCAGAATTTCCTCTTTTTCCTGGGACAGCCCTTTTAAATCCATATCAATGACGGGAAGCCTGGTGACAGGGGAAAGTCCGGGAAGAGGAGGTACATCCATGCGCACGGAGCGCCTGTTTAAATCTGAAACAAGAATCCTCTGGGTATCCTTACTGACTGTGAAATCCAAAAAAAGCCTGGCTGCCTCCGGGTGGGGACAGCCGTTTACAATGGCCGTGCCATCCGCCAGCACAGTGGTCCCTTCTTTCGGGTAAATGTAGTCCACATCTGCTCCCCCGGAGCGCAGGGCCTGGGCCGCTCCCTCTATGGTGACTCCCAGGGAATACCGGCCATCCAGGATGCCGGAATTTACCTCTGATAAGCTGGAAAGGCTCACATATTCTAAGTTATCCGCCAACTGTTCCATATAGTCTCCCTCTCCCCGGTACGTATAGACAGCCGAAGCCAGAGCCGAAGAATAGATATCCGACCGGCCGGGATCCATAAAAGCGACCCGGCTTTTCCATCTTGGCTCCAACAGGCTGGTCCAGCCCGCAGGCACTTCCCGGTATGTCACTACATTGGTGTTGTACATGATGACCAGGGGGCAGGCGGAAAAGCCGGTCCACTTATGATCTTTGCACCGGAACCCACCGGCTATGGATGGGATTTCAGGACTTTCGTAAGCCTCCCAGTATTCCTTTTTCTCTTCCAGAGTCTCAATTCCCACGCCAAATACCACATCCCATGTTTCTCCGGCATCACCGTATGGGCCGCTGCTATCCTCTAACGTTTTAAAAAACTCCTCTGAAGACCCGGTTACCACCTTTACATTCAAGCCAGTGCGCTCCTCAAACTCCTTGACTACAGGCTCATAAATTCCTTCCTCCTGGACCGTGTAAACCACCAGATCAGCCTGGGAAACCATGGGCGGTCCTCCCGCTTCCGTCCGGCAGGAAGACAGCAGGACGCAGCAAATAAGAGACAGCGTACACACCGCCGGCCATTTTCTCCTGGTGCTGTTAGTAAGTCTCATAGACGCCTCCCTCTCTCCTGTCTGCAATATGGCTTTGTTTTATCCATTATATCAAAAATATGCTTATTTTGCCATGGGCAAAAGACCGTATTTATGGTAGACTTTACCTAATAAACAATAGGAGGTGCCTGCCATGGCAATACATATCATAGAACAATCCCTTATCCCAAAACACGCCGGAAGCAGCCTGTGTGAGGATGGGTTGTTTGTAAATGAGAACTTTATTGCCGTGATTGACGGAGTTACAAGCAAGGGAGTCCTTACCTGGCCTGAAAACGTCCAGACCGGATCTGGAAATATGACCAGCGGCCGCTATGCAAAAGAGGTGCTGCTGGACGCCTTAAGCGCCATGGCTCCCAATATTGACGGAGCCGGTGCCATGGACTATTTAAAC
This sequence comes from Lacrimispora brassicae, assembly GCF_054772055.1. Classification (NCBI taxonomy): domain Bacteria; kingdom Bacillati; phylum Bacillota; class Clostridia; order Lachnospirales; family Lachnospiraceae; genus Lacrimispora; species Lacrimispora brassicae. Next base: position 155,155 of record NZ_BRYH01000001.1, read on the forward strand.
GGAGCCCTGGCCCGGGCCTGCCGCACACGCCGTTCCCTCCTGGAAGAAAAGCCCGAAGAACGCCTGCAGGCAGTCATCATCCTGTACAGCCTCCGCCGCAGGGAGGTATGGGCCTTTGGTGACTGTCAGTGCCTCATTAACGGCATCCATTACCACCATGGCAAAGCCATTGACAGCCTGCTATCCCAGATCAGAAGCCTTTATATTCAGACAGAGCTGCTTTTAAGCCGGACAGAAGCGTCTCTTTCCCACCACGATACAGGACGGGAATATATCCTTCCCCTCCTGCGCCGCCAGCTTCTTTTCGCCAATGAGGACTCTGCCTACGGATATGATGTATTGAACGGTTTTCCCATTCACCCGGGTCATGTGATCATCTATCCCGTACCTCTGCACTCCCGGTTAGTCCTGGCAAGCGACGGCTATCCCGTCCTTAAGGAAACTCTGGAAGAAAGCGAGGCTGTACTTAGGGCGCTTATAGAAAAAGATCCTCTGTGTTTTCGGGAAAATAAGGGTACAAAAGGTCTGGTTAATGGAAATGACAGCTTTGACGACCGCACCTATATCCGCTTCGATACTTGATGAAGAAAGCACAGAGGGGCTGCTGCAAAAATAATGATTTCCTTTTGCAGCAGCCTTTTCACTTTCCTAACCCTCTTAAAGCCCCAGATACTCCTCAAATAAACTGCACACGCTTACAGAATCCGCCTCTGCCCCCATCTCGCAGAAGATCCGCAGCAGCGGCTCTGTTCCGGAAAATCTTGCAATCACCCATCCGCCGTTTTTAAAGTAAACCTTACAGCCATCTATATAAGAGATTTTATCAATCTCAAATGGCATTTGGGGCAGCTTCTTGTCAATCATCAGAATCCGGCTGATCCTCTCCTTTTCCTCGGTTGTAAAACGGTAATCCCGTTCTGTCATATGGATTGCCCCGTACTCCCTGCGAATGTCTGCTGCTATCTCAGACAGCTTTTTCCCTGATACGGCCATCATTTCTATGAGAAGGGAGGCAGCATAGATTCCATCCTTGCCATGAATATGTCCCTTAACTGTAAGGCCGCCGGAGGACTCTCCGCCTATGATGGCATCTGTCTCCTGCATCTTTGCAGATACAAATTTAAATCCCACGGGAACCTCGTAACATTTTTGTCCGAAGCTTTCTGCCACACGGTCCAGCACATGGGTGGTGGAAAGGCTTCGAACCACCGGCCCACGCCAGCCCTTGTATTTCAGAAGATAATAATACAGCATCACCAGAATGTTGTTGGCATGGAGGTAACGGCCCTGATCGTCAATGACTCCCAGCCTGTCTGCATCTCCATCTGTGGCGATTCCGATATCGCAGTAACGGTCCAGTACATAATTTTGCAGACTCCGCAAGGTCTGCTCTGTAGGCGCAGGCATTTTTCCGCCAAACAACGTGTCATGCTGGTCGTTGATGGTTTCAATGGTGCACCTGGCAACGGAAAGGATGGTGCTTAAGGCTGTAAGACTCACTCCGTACATGGGGTCAATGGCAACACGGAAATCCCGGGAACGGATGGCCTCCATGTCAATGACGGATATGATATTGTCCAGGTATTCGTTTAACGGATTGATTTCCTCTACTACTCCTTTTTTTACGAGTTCTAAATAGGAGGGTGGCGGCATCTGTCCGGACTCCTGGTGGTTTGGCTGGTACGTTTTCTCTGCTTCTAAAAGATAGGTTTCAATATCGCGGGTCTGTTTCTCGTCGGCATCACGCCCTCCATAGGTAAATACCTTGATCCCGTTATAAATGGCGGGGTTATGGCTGGCTGTTACCATCATGCCGTAACTTAGACGGTGCTTCATTACATAAAACATGATGAGTGGCGTGGGGGAACTGCGGTTTATGAAAAATACCTTGATTCCCTGTTTTCCGAATATTTCACAGGCCCATATGACCGCTTCCTTGGACAGGAAACGTCTGTCGTATCCTATGACGATACCTTCTCCTTCTGCTTGTTCCACTTTCATTTTTAGGCTGACGGCAAGGGCCAGCTTTTGGATGTTTTCTTTTGTAAAATCTTCTCCGATAATGGCTCTCCAGCCACCGGTGCCAAATGTTACCATCCTTTGTATCCCTCCTTGTTTTCTGAAAATGCCCAAAGCCTTCTTAAGAAAACTTTGGGCGAATGCTATACAACCGAAACTCTCCCCTTGCTTACTTTTAAGAAGATAAGCAGGGATATGACCGTACTGACTGTCAATATGGAGGCCAGTGCTGCTGCCGTTCCATAGCTGTTTCGGACGACCTCTGTATAGATGGCTACGGATATGGTACTTGTTTTGCCGCCGTAAAGCATAACGCTGGAGGACAGCTCATTGATGCAGGTGATCCAGCTTAAGATAGCTCCTGACAGGATGCCTGGGGCCATAAGCCTTGCTGTTACCTTGACAAAGGTTTTCATGGGGGACACACCCAGGCTGATGGAGGCTTCTTCTACACTGGGGTCCATCTGCTGCAGGAATGCGCTTCCCGACCTCACCGTATAGGGCAGCTTCCTGACTACAAAGGCGATAATCATAATAGCGGCCGTACCCGTAAGGATCATGGGCTGCTTATTAAATGCTACGATCAGGCTGATGCCCAGTACGGCGCCGGGAATGACAAAGGGGAACATAATGAGAAGATCCATCAACTGTCCTGCGATTCCTTTCTGGCGCACCACAATGTAGGATATCAGCATGCCCAGCACGATAATGAACACAATGGCTGAGGCAGAGAACAGAAAGGTATTGCGGATATTGGTCCACAGCCTGTTAAAAATCGTCACATAGCTTTCTATGCTGAAGCCCTTTTTAAAGCCTGTAAAATCGCTTTTCACAAAACTGCTGACTACCACCACGATCTGGGGAAGGATGCCGATAAAGGTCACCAGGAGAACCGGCAATGTTACCAGGAAGCGTTTCAGGCCGTGAAGCTGCTCTTCCTTAGGCGGCCTCATGGCTGTCATGACATAATTCTTTCTGGTTATGAAATATTTCTGCAGCAAAAGCACAGTTGTGGAACAGAGTACCACAATCACAGACAGGGCGCTGGCTAAATGAGCATTTCCGCCGATCTCGCTCATATATTCGTTGTATACCAGAACGGGAAGAACCATATAGCCTTCACCGATGAGCATGGGTGTGCCAAAGTCCGCAAGGCTGGTCATGAATACCATAATGGCTCCGGCAGCGATGGAGGGCAGGATGACCGGTATGGTGATGGTAAAAAGCCTGCGCAGCTTGTTGCTTCCTAAATTTTCCGCCGCCTCCTCAATGCTGGAGTCAATGCTTCCCATTGCCCCTGATGTATATAAGTACACATAGGGAAACAGCTTGAAGGTAAAAACAAGAATAATGCCCAGCTTTCCATAAATGCTGGGAAGATGGATGCCTATGGTTTCAAAAAACCGGGTCACAAAACCAGCACGCCCAAACAGCATGATCCAGCTATAAGCGCCGATAAAAGGCGGACTCATAAGGCTCATAATGATGAATATATGAACAAGACGTTTTCCAAAAACGTTGTATCTGGACATCAGATAGGCCATGGGAACCCCTACGGCCAGAGTCGTAGCCGTGGTAATAATGGAGACGAACAGGCTTCGCCCAAGAGAGGAATAATAATACTTTTTCGTGAAGAACCGGATGTAGTTCTCAAGGGTAAAGCCTTCCACCTTACCGGAGAAGAAGCTTCGCGTAATCAGGGTGCAGAACGGATAAATCAGAAACAGCAGCATAAATCCAACCACCACCACTTTCACCCAGAACCAGAAGTCCAGCTTCCAGCCTTTCTTTACCATGATATCACCTCCTGGGTCTGGGCATCGTAAATACCTACCGCACTGATATCAAAGTTCACCCGCACTTCCTGACCGTCTGGCCGGAGGTCGCCGGCATCCTTTGTGTATTCATTTAACTGAATGGTCTGCCCGTTGTTCAATTGGATTTCATACTCAATGAAATCCCCAAGGAAGGTGGAAATGACGATCCGGCCGGTCAGTCCCTCCCTTTCATGAAAAAACATCTGCTCCGGCCTTGCAGAAATAATCCCCTTTCCCCTATAGGCGGATTTCAGCCTGCAGGTTAAGCTGCATTCATCCTTAATATTTAAAACGGCCCTGTCCGGGTCACTTCCGTCCACTTCACAGTCAATGAAGTTAGATACTCCGATGAATCCGGCTACAAAGGTGTTCCGGGGCTTCTTATAAATCTCCTCCGGTGATCCTACCTGCATGATATTGCCTTCCTTCATGACTGCGATCCGGTCGGAAATAGCCAGAGCCTCCTCCTGATCGTGGGTAACGTAAATGGTGGTGATCCCAAGCCGTTTTTGCAGCTTTTTGATAACCGTTCTCATCTGTACTCTGAGTTTTGCGTCTAAGTTAGATAAGGGCTCATCCATGAGAAGCACTCCCGGCTCAATGACAAATGCCCTGGCCAGGGCCACCCGCTGCTGCTGGCCGCCGGACAGCTCATTTGGTTTTCTGTCCTTTAGGTTTCTGATCTGAACCAGGTCCAGGGCCTCCCCCACTTTGCTTGTAATCTGGTCTTTTGGATATTTTTTTGCTTTCAGGCCGTAAGCCACATTCTCTGCCACAGTCAAATGGGGAAAGATGGCGTAGTTCTGGAACACCATGCCGATATCCCTCTTGTGGGCATCTAAGTTGTTGATCACCCTGTCATCAAAGCAGATCTCCCCGCCATCCACAGAATTAAATCCTGCGATCATACGAAGCAGCGTCGTCTTGCCGCATCCGGATGGACCAAGCAACGTGAAAAATTCCCCCGGCTTCATCTCTAAATCCACCCCATTTAGCGCTGTAAAATCACCGTACTTTTTCACGGCCTGTTTAATAATAACTGCATGGCTCATACCTTTCGCTCCTCCTTAAACCTTCGGCTGCCTTCCTGCCTTTTACAGCAAAAGACCGTCCTGTCCCCGAAGGGCCGGGACAGTCTTTTTTCGTCAGAATGTATTCCTATCCTTTTATTAATTGACCATAATGTCGTTAAACTTCTCAATAATGACTTCTTTTTCATTTGCCGCCCAGTCAAAATCATAATCCACCAGCACGATATCCTGTAACTTCGCCATCCCTTCGCCTACTTCCATATCGCTTCTTACCGGACGGCGTCCCCAGTTCTTGCTCTGCTCCGTCTGGCACTCCTTTGATGTGACGAAATCGATAAACAGCTTTGCGTTTTCCTCGTTGGGCCCGCCCTTTACAAGAGCAACCCCATCTGGTACTGCACTGGTTCCGTCTTTGGGATATACGAATCCAACTGACGGATCCTCCTTATACTGGACTGCGGATTTTTCCAGAGTCAGTCCTACGTAGAACTCGCCGTCTGCAACCATCTTGTGGCACTTGCCGGAAGAGTCTACGATCTTGCCGTCCAGATTGTCATATAATTTCTTAATGAAATCCCAGCCTGCTTCCTTGCCGCCATGGCCCAGGATCATGGTACACAACTGGGTGTACGCGGAGCCGGACTTAGAGGGCAGGCAGTATGCGATCTTGCCTTTCCATTCGGGCTTTGTCAAATCCTCCCATGTTTCAGGAATGGCAAGGCCATCCTTCTGGATCAGATCCTTGTTGTAAAAGATAACCATAGGCAGGGGGCTTTCACCGATCCACATGTCACCGGCATCCTTATAAGCATCGCCGATGAACTCGTCGTTGGCGCATACATAGGGAGCGAAATAATCCTTAAACGCTGCCAGAGAGTCGGCACCGCCGCCCCACAATACGTCTGCAATGGGATTCGCGGACTCGGCTGCAATACGGTTGCACAGCTCTCCTGTACCGGCTGCCACTACTTCCACCTTAACGTTGGGATACTTCTCCATAAATAAATTTACCCCTGCATTAAGCGGGTCCGCATCATGGGGAGAATATACCACAACGGTTCCTTTGTAATCCTCGGGAGCCTTTGCTCCTGCCTTGGACTCCTCTGCCTTTGTTTCGGCAGAAGCAGCCGTGGTCTCTGCAGAAGCCTGGGGAGCTGCCGTAGTTTCTGCAGGCTTTCCTCCGCCGCTGCAGGCGGATAAGCTTAATGCTGCCAGTGCTGCCAGTGAAGCTGTTAATAATCTTTTTTTCATATTTAACCTCTCCTTTATAAAATTATTTGAATTCACGATTATATAGGAATGTTTTAATTCCCATGGTCTAATTATAAGATTTTTATGTGCACTTTTCCATTTAATATTCTTACATTTCTTTTGTCATCCTGAACTTTTGCACTATTTTTTATTATTTTTCCAAATATACATGTACATAATCCATAATCCCCAACAGTAAAAGCCGCCCTTTCCGCTGAGGCAGTCCATCGGAAAGGGCGGCTATGAAATTTTTATAATTCCTTAACTGCATATTCAAATTCCAGATCTTTGATTCCGTTCCCTGTAAACAGGGTCAGTACAGGATCGTCACATAGTTCCTTGATAATCGGTATCAACTCTTCCCTCGTTCCAAAGGATATGTTCTTTATCCGTCTTATACCGTTGGGGTGTATAAAGTTCTCAGGTTTAGGATCAATGTTAAAATAGGTCATGAGGAAGGGAAGCTGCATTTCATGGGGAAACAGGCAGCTCCAGATAAGGTCCTTGGGAAAAATAAATAATCGCATTATATGGGTTTTTCTTCGTCCCATATTCCACTTCAAATCCCTTTTCCTTAAATTCTTCTACTGCCTGGTACAAGTCATCTACGTTATATATAATATGGCTGGTTTTCACCTGGGTTCACTCCTCCTATCTGTTTTGGAGCAATTCTTAACCTGATTGTTTATTCTGAAAAACGCAGATGAATGAATTTCATCATATTGATCCGGTCCGAAATTTTCATCATAAATCGGATACCAAAGCTCCACTGCCTGTTAACCGGTATGCCCTTAAAGTATTTTTCACAGGCAATGGCTTGGATGTCCGGGGACCAGCTTTCCAGATCTTTTAAATCATTGACGTAAAAATGCATCATGGCGCCTTTATTCCCGGTCTTTTCAACCATACGGTTTGACTTCTTAACCGCCTGCCTTGATTCCGCATCAAAATAAATTTCACCTCCGGGAAAACGGTGAGCCATCGCTTCAAAGATTGCTTTCAACTGTTTTTCCTTGAAATAATAAAATACTCCGGCCGACACAAATAATATGCCGTCCCTGTGATTAAAAACAACATGATCAAACCAGGAAGTATCAAACAGGGATTTGGCAATGCTTGTGTTACGGGGGGAATCGGGAAGGAATTTCTGACGGAAAGCAATGGCATCAGGCAGGTCAAGATTATACCAGTTGATCGTTCCATTATCCACCCTGGAAAAGGTGGTATCCAGCCCTGCCCCGATATTTACGATAGAAGCACGGGGATGCTTTCGGATGAATTTGCGGATGGCATCATCAATTTTCCGGGCACGGACGATATAACAGATTCCGCCGAATTCACCGAAGGTTTTGGCAATGGTGCTGAAATCATAATTACAGCTTTTGATGATTTCAATGGCTTCCTTATCATTTAGTATTTCAAGGTTTTTCGCACTGGCCGTGGCACGGCCCCACAGCGGTAAAAGCATGGTATTTTGTACGGTTTGGGAATTTAATTCCGATTTCATTTCATATACCTCCTTCTTTTTTTCTTAGACGCTCCAGCCCATGCTTTCCTGCTGGATCCGGTACAGCCTTTCATAAAGCCCCTTGTTGTTCATCAGTTCTTCATGGGTGCCCTCCTCTGCCAGCCTGCCCTCATTGAGTACAATGATTTTATCTGCGCCTGACACGGTTCTTAAGCGATGGGCGATGACGATGACCGTTTTGCCTTCAATCAGCCTGGAAATCGCCTGCTGAATAAGAGCCTCGTTCTCAGGGTCAAGGGAGGCGGTGGCTTCGTCTAAAAGCACCACAGGTGCATTTTTTAAAAGTGCCCGGGCAATAGAGATGCGCTGCCGCTCCCCTCCTGAAAGGGTGCTGCCATTTTCCCCAAGCATTGTCTGGTATCCATCGGACAAAGCGCTTATAAACCCGTCGCAGCAGGCGGCCTTTGCCGCTTCTAAGACCTGTTCCTCCGTAGCTTCCATGTTTCCGATACGGATATTGTTGTAGACTGTGTCGTTAAACAGCACCACATCCTGGAATACAAAAGACATATAGCTCATCAGGTGTTCCGGATCAAGGGTCTTTACATCAATTCCGCCGACTTTTACACTGCCCTGGTTTACATCCCAGAACCGGGCAATCAACCTTGAAATGGTGCTTTTCCCACAGCCCGAAGGCCCTACCAGTGCTGTAATGGAATCAGAAGGAATGGATACGGTAAGATTTTTAATGACCATATTTTCCCTGGAATTTTCCGCATTATAACCGAACGAAACGTTTTCAAAGTCAATATTCCAGTGTGTCAGGGGCGTTTCCGATTCTCCCTCCATGACAGGAACGGTCATGAGCGTGCGCATCCGCTTTGTGGCGACCCTGTGGTAAAGCAGCTCCGGCAAAAGGGTGAATTCCACAAGGACCGGGCCGTATATTCTGACAACGATGACAAAAAACATCAGCATGGGGATCAGTTGGATGTTTCCTCCTGTCAGCAGGTACGTCCCTGTAAAAACCGTAAGCCCCACACCCACCTGTAAGATCATCTGTGCTCCTGTAACAAAAATTCCGGTACCAAATTCCATTTTAATCGCCATTTTCTTCATCAGGTGCAGGGCATTATCCAGAGCAGAAAACTTTGAGCCGTCTAATCCGCAGGCCTTGATGACTTTGATCCCTTCCAGGTATTCCTGCACCTGATCGGAGGCTTTCAGCTTTGCTTCCACCTGCTTTTCGCTTAACCGGGCCTGGATCTTTTTACTGCCCAGGATGATGAGCAGCGCGGCAGGCACGGTAATGAACACGGAGAGAGCCATCCTCCAGTCAAAAGTGGCCATCATGATGCAGATGATGGAAATGGAGATGGCATTGGCGCTTAGCTGCGGAATGATATGGCTTAAAACATGCTCTGTTGTGGAACAGTCGGCCATGATGTTTGTAGTCAGTTCAGAAAGGTCCTTTGAATTAAAAAAGCTCATGGGCAGCTTCCTGATCCGCTCGGCAACACTGATCCTTGAATTCTCCGCTTCCAGATAAGAGGTAACGTATGTTTTTTTATAATCATTTTTACTGGCTAAAAATACCAGCACTGCCGCACCAATGCCGCAGCCAAACAAAAACCACATCCTGGACCAGGATATCTCCTGCGCCATCAGCGGCTTTAGCAGCTCGCCAAACACCTGGATGGTCACCATAAAAGGCAGCATAAGGGCCAGGTTAGTGATTGTGCAGGCGGCAACTGCTTTCTTTAGGTCTGAATACCCTTTGTCAGTGAGCATTAATACTTCCTTCCATTTATACATGTTTTTTTATCCCCTTTCTGTCCATCTTCCAGTCAAGAGTTTTCGTATACACGTTCCACATATCAGAATATTTCCCCTGCTTCTCCAGCAATTCTTCATGGCGGCCCTGCTCAATAAGCCTGCCCTTGTCTACGACTATGATTTTATCCGCACTGCGGATGGTTGATAGGCGGTGGGCGATCATGATCACCGTCTTCCCATGCATCAGCTTTTGAAATGCCTGCTGGATCAGATGCTCATTCTCCGGATCTGAAAATGCGGTTGCCTCATCCAAAAGCACGATGGGCGCATTTTTTACAATAGCTCTGGCGATTGCAATGCGCTGCTGTTCTCCCCCGGAAAGATGGACGCCCTTTGTGCCTATGACTGTATGGTGTTTTTCCGGCAGCTTTTCAATAAATTCATGGCACTGGGCCGCCTTGGCTGCGGCGATCACCTGCTCATCGGTGGCACTCTGGTTCCCCAGCCGGATATTGTCCATAATGCTTTGCTTAAAAAGGAACACATCCTGGAATACAAAGCTGACTTTTTCCATCAGGTATTCACTTTTCATCTGGCGCACGTCAACGCCTCCGATCAGGATCCTTCCCTCCGTCACATCAAAAAACCGGGGAATGAGATGGGCGATGGTGCTTTTTCCTCCTCCAGAAGGGCCTACGATGGCAGTGATCTGGTTTTCCTCCGCCCGGAAGGAAATATCTGAAACCGCCTGTGCCTCCTGACCTGTGTAAGAGAAGGACACATTTTCAAATACGATCTCATGGCCGGTGATTTTCTTGGGATTTTGGGGCTGAGACAACTGCGGAGTCTGCAGGATCTCATCCATGCGCTCCACTCCGCCGATGATCTGCATACCGCTGGAGGAAACATACATGATTTTCATCAAAACGGAGGCAATGGAAGGAGCAAAAATCAGGTAAAAGATAAATGTGGTGGCAAAACCGGCATAATCCGACGTATTCATCCCTATGAGAATCCCCACAGGAATCAGGAACAGGTAAATGTTATTGATGACTGTGTGAAAGGATGACATGTAGTTTTCCCAGCTTAAGGTATAAGGAATGACCATCCGGGTGTATTCCTTAATGGCGCTGTGCATACGGCGGAAGGAATAGACTGTTTGTTTAAAAGCCTTAACAACGGTGATCCCCCGGACGTATTCCACAGAAGCATTGTTCATATCCTCCAGGGCGCTCTGATACTTCCCCATCATGGCTTTCGCCCCGTCATTGCCATAGGCTTTCATCTGGATTATAAGAGCAATGACAATGCCTGCCGCAGCGGCAAGCCCAAAGCGCCAGTCCACTGCCAGAAGAATGATCACCATGACCACCGGAGCCACAAAGGAAGCCACCAGGTCCGGAAGCTGGTGAGCGATAAAACCTTCGATCTTCTCAATGTTTTCATCCATGATCTTTCGCAGCTTACCGCTGCCCACCAGCATATGAAATCCCAGGGGCAGTCCGGCAAGATGGGAGGCAAAGTTCACCTTCAGCTCATACAGCGTGCCGAAAGCGGCCAGATGAGAGCATATCAGCGCCCCAAAATAAAGCAATACATTGAGCAGGATGCCCCCAAACGCCAGCCAGCCGAACCCAAGGGTCCTTTGTAAGTCAAGATTCTCAAAATCAGGAAACACTCCCATGACTTCCCTCACCACAAAGTATATGGCGATATAAGGGATAAACGAGGCGACAGACGCCAGCGCCGACAAGATCACCGAAGAGACCATAAGAGGCTTTTTAGTAGCTGCAAGCTCCATTAACCTGGCCATACCGGTTTTGGGCTTAGCTGCCACAGAATTATTTTGTTTCATAACGAACCACCTTTCTTTGTAAAATGCTGCTTTTTTCATAATGGCTTCCAAAGGCCCGTAACCGATGACATCATCCCAGTCAATCGTCACGGTCCCATTGCCAGGGGCTTAGGTTTCATTGAGAAAAAACACATTGCTCACAGGTTGGAAGAGCTGAAAACATTTGGTTAGTTTTAACTAACCAAGGTGCAAACTCTTTCCCAAAGAACCAGGAAACATCCTCCGGCAAAAAGTTTTTAAGTATAAGATCAATCGTCTCCGGCTGCCAGACTTCAAGGATGGACTCCATCAAAGCCCCATGATCTTCTTCCAGCCGGCGTGCTGAAACCTCCCCAGCACCAGGGAATAGGAAAGTGCCTTTTCTCTGGGGACATCATGGGCCACGAACTCCAGGATCTGCTGGAAAAATGAGCGGGAAAGAATGTGGATCAGGGTGCCGTCAATATCCATGACCTCATGCCCCAATTCCCTCATGGCTTCGATAAAATCCCAGCTTGACTTCTCTTCGATCCGGGCAAGCTGTGCGAAATAGCTGTCGCAGCTTCCGGCGCTGCCCTTACAAAATAACAGCTTGAATATATCAAACTGGTCATAAATGTAATTGATCATCCACGGAATGGTATCATCGGTAATATTCTCCAGAGAAGCCGCCTGTTCATTGGGAGGAAGACCGGCAAATTCTTCATGAACCTGTCTGTACCTTTCCAAAAGCCCATCGGCAACATCCCCTGTCAAGGCATCAAACAGCGCTTCTTTACTGGGAAAATACCCGTAAATGGCCCCTGTTGTCACAGAGGCCTCCCTGGCAATGCTTCTTAGGGAAGCTCCTTCATAGCCATACTCCAAAAACTCCTTCCTGCCCGCCTCCAAAAGGGCCAGACGTGTATCATTTACCTGAGCGCTCATTTCTTCTCCTTTTTTATAACACTGTTATATAACAATGCTATTATGAAATGAAAAAGGCAGGACGTCAAGACGCCCTGCCGGTTATTTTTCTCATTAAGCCACAAAAAACGGCTGATGATATTTTTTCTCAGATCCCGGCTCTTAAACCTGGCCGCCTTCCACAACCAGATTTTCCGGATCAATTTCATCTCCATACACAGACTTTAAGGTTTCCTCAAAATCCTTGTGGAAGAACTGCTCCTTGCCAAGAGTTTCGATCTCACTGTTGATCCAGTCCAAAAGCTCCTTGTTTCCTTTCTGAACAGCCGGAGCAATGGTATCCAGATTTCCGATGGATTCGATCCCTACGGCAAATCCCTTATTCTGAAGCGCCCAGGCAAGAACCTCCGTGTTATCAGTGGAGAATGCCTCTCCTCTTCCGTCCAGAAGGGCATCATAGGCTTCCTGATACTCATCAAACTTTAACAGCTTAACTTCTGGATGGTTTTCGGAGAAATAAGTTTCCGCCGTTGTTCCCTTAACCACAATCAGTGTCTTATCCTTTAACTGCGCCACATCGGTAATCAAAGCAGCATCAGGAGATACGACGCCAAGAGCTACCTTCATGTAAGGAAGGGCAAAATCCACCTGCTCCTTTCTCTCATCTGTCACAGTGAAATTAGCCAGGATCACATCCACCTTGGCGGACTTTAAATATTCCACCCGGCTGGCTGCCTCCACGTATACGAATTCCACCTTGTCTTCGCTTCCCAATAAGTCCTTTGCCAGGCGCTTAGCAAAATACACATCATAGCCCTGGATTTTTCCGTTGGAATCCACATATCCAAATGGATTCTTGTCGCTGAATACGCCGATCTTGATGGTTCCGTCTTCCTTGATCTCAGATAAGGTTCTTGCTTTTGCAGATGCCCCGCCAGTGGTTCCTGCATTATCCTTTGCCTGGCTGCAGCCTGTCAAAAGACCTGCTGCCATGGTTAAGCCTAATAATGCGCCCAGTAATTTCTTTTTCATAATTGTATCCTCCATTTGATTTTTTATTTTATAACGTTTCATAATGAAACGTATTTAAAAACTGCTTTGCCCGGTCCGTACGGGGAGAGGTAAAAAACTCTTCCGGCCGGCCCTCTTCCACTATGACGCCCTGATCCATAAACAGGACCCGGTCAGCCACAGCCCTGGCAAATTCCATTTCATGGGTGACGATGACCATGGTCATTCCATCCTTTGCCAGCTCCAGCACCACCTGTAAAACCTCCCGCACCATTTCCGGGTCAAGGGCCGCCGTGATCTCATCTAAGAGCAGGATCTCCGGATGCATAATAAGCGCCCGTACAATGGCCACTCTTTGCTTCTGCCCGCCGGACAACTGCCTTGGATAAGAATCCTTTTTATCCAGGAGGCCTACCCTGGCCAGAAGCTGCTGTGCTTCCTCCGACACTTCTTTTTTATCTCTCTTCTGCACCTTTAAAGGAGCCAGAAGAATATTCCCCAGAATGGTCTTGTGAGGGAACAGATCATAGCTTTGGAATACCATGCCGATCTTCTGTCTTATTTCATAAACATCCCGTTTACTCCTGTCGGCAATCCGGTCTTTAAACTGGATCGTACCGGAATCAATGGGCTCCAGCATGTTAAGGCATCGTAAAAAGGTGCTTTTTCCGCAGCCGGAAGGCCCAACCACCACCACGACCTCTCCTCTTTCCAAGGTAAAGGAAATATCCTTTAAAACCGGCTGCCCGTTTTCATAGGACTTCCTGAGATTTTCTGTCTTTAAAATCTTTTCCTGATTCATTTTTCTCAATCCTTTATTTTTTTATCTAGGAGGGCTGCTGCCCTGGAAAACGGGTAACAGATAGCAAAGTACAGGATGAAGATCACCCCGTATATCCAGAGGGCTGCATCAGGAACCGTGTACCTGGATGAATCGATGACCTGTTTTCCAACCTTGACCACCTCAATCACGCCGATCAATACCACCAGAGACGTGGTTTTGATCATTCTGGTTAAAAGGTTCATGACCGACGGAAGCAGCCTTCGAATGGTTTGGGGGATCACAATATACCGGTATACTGCAAGCTCTGTCATACCCAGTGCAAAGCCGCTTTGATACTGATGGACCGGTATGGATTCCAGGGCGCTTCGCACCAGATCTCCCATTTCAGCCGTTCCCCAAAAGGCGAATACAATGATTGCTGCCATTTCTCCGGAGAAATTCACATTCAAATGCTTTGCAGCCCCGAAGTAAACAAGAAACAAAAGAACAAGCTGAGGCATGATCCGGACCGTCTCCAGATAGATCCTTGTAAAAAACCGGACCGGCTTTTTTTTGCTGGTCATCACCATTCCAAGGAGGATTCCAAGACCCACGGATAAAATCATGGATATGACCGCAATCCGGAGAGACACCCAAAGGCCGCCTAACAGCCTTAAAAAATTATTTCCCTGAAACAGTATCCGAATTCCCAAATTCTCCATAGCGGACCCTCCTTTCTACCCAGGAACAGAGTAAGGATATTGGCAGCAAAATGATTAAGTATGCTGCCACCAGCATTAGGAGGGCCTCATCTGTTTTATAATAAATTCCTATGAGATCTTTTGCCACAAACATTAAGTCAGCCAGTGCCACCGCACTGAACACCGATGTTTCTTTTATAAGAAATATGATGTTGGCACAAAATACGGGGACTGAAGTGGTGACCGCCTGAGGAAGGATAATATACCGGAATACCTGCCCTTTTGTAAGTCCCAGGCTGAGACCCGATTCTGACTGGATGACCGGTACCTGTTCAATTCCTGTGCGGAACGCTTCCGCCATGTAGCTTCCTCCTAAAAATGCCAGCCCTGTCACAGCACAGCTTTCAGAGCTTAAAACAACACCGATTTTAGGAAGTCCGAAGTATAAAAAGAATAACTGGATCAAAAGAGGTGTATTTCTGGATACCTCAATATAGCCATTTACAATACTCTTTAACACCGGTATCTTAAAAATCTTGACCAGGCTGCACAAAAGGCCAATGGCTGCTGACAGCAGGATTCCCAGAAAAGATATTCGAAGTGTCATACCTGCCGCCTCTACATACAGCGGAGTATAGGCACGGATAAACTCAAAATCCATGATTTTTCTTTTCCCCCTCCTTTTTTCTTGTATGATCCATTAATTGTTTTCCTCCCTTTTTATTAA
>NZ_BRYH01000002.1:0-110937 GCF_054772055.1 Lacrimispora brassicae
AAAGAAGAACCGGACTAATCCAGTTCTTCCAACACCCGACTCATTAAAGGTTCAAATACAACAATCACCTGGGCATAAAAATAATTGGACTGCAGATTCCGGTCATCCAGGAAGTCATATAATACAATTTACTTCAGGTGGGACTGCTTGACAATGGTTTCCACCGTAATATTCATCTTTTTCTTTCTTGTTTCATCCCTTAAAAGAACCAGGCAAAGAAGATCGATCACATAAAGCGCCGATAATTGGCTGTTCACAAACCTTTCCTGGTCAACAAACAGGGGGTTTACTACGGGAAAACAAAAATCCGCACATTGGGCGATGGTGCTGTTGGTGAAGCTGGTCAGGCAGATGGCCTTTGCCCCATTCTGCTTCGCCACCCTGACCGCATTGGCAACCTCAGCGGTTTCACCGGATATGGAAATTGCGATTATCAGATCTCCGGCTCCCAAAATAGAGCTGTAAATCAGCATCAAATGGGAATCCGTCACGCTTTGCACATGAAATCCCATTCGTGACAGGCGAAGCATGGTCTCATCGGCAGTCAGCCCCGAGGACCCGACTCCAAAAACATAGATATTTCCTGCCTGAACGATCTGGTCCGCCAGATCCCCCAGCGCCTCCATATCCATCATCTTATTAGAATTTTCAATTACGGTTTTATAAAAATCATAAACCTCCGTTACAAGGTCGTTGGAGTGGGCAATTTTGTTTCCTGCCCCTGCGCTCCCAATCTGGATTTTCAGTTCTGCAAAGGATGTGCTCCCTATCTTTTTGCAGAATCGGGTAATGGTGCCGTCAGAAACCCCCACGGTGGCAGCCAGCACAGAGATATTCATATTACGGATATTATTGCCCTCCTGAAGAATATAATCTGCAATGCTTCGTTCTTTATCTGTAAACGTCTGATATTCTTTTTGAATTGATGTTAGTATATCCATATTGGTACCCCTTGTACTTTTGTTGTTATTTTATCCAAAACACTAAGCCCGCCAAATATTTCACTAAGTGCTCATATTATATCATAATCACAATAAAAAAACAAAAAGGTTCCGCAGAAAGACAAAAAAGGCCCTTCCCAAGCTTTCCAAGAAAGCCATAGGAAGGGCGGCATAAATTTATTTAGAAACCTTTGATACTGCCTCGGCAAATCTTTGGGTGATGCATTGAGGACGTGTGATCGCTGTTCCCACCACCACTGCGTAAGCGCCTAGCTGGATAGCCTTAGCGGCCTGCTCCGGCGTGTTGAAATTTCCTTCTGCAATGACAGGGTGTTTACACTTTGCAATCAGAGACTGAAGCACCTGAAACTTATCCAGTCCCTGAGACTGAGGCGTATATCCCAGCAGGGTCAGGCCCACAAAGTCAAATCCCATTTCATCCGCTCGCAAGCCCTCTTCTTCCGTAGAAATATCCGCCATAAATTTCTGCTGGGGATACCTTTCATGGAGCTGATGGAGAAATTCCACATCCTGACTTATGGTAGCATCCACTGCAATCACATCCACGCCGGTCTTAGCCAAGGCGTCCACCTCTGTAAATGTGGGCGTTATAAAGGGCTTTCCCTCTGTATATACTTTCTTGATAATTCCAATAATCGGAAGATCCACATTCTTTTTGATCTCTTCGATATCTTCAACACTGTTGGCACGAATACCGATTGCGCCGCCTTCCTTTGCCGCCACTGCCATACGTCCCATGATAAACGAACTGTGCAGGGGTTCCTCTGGAAGAGCCTGACAGGATACAATTAAACCTCTATTCATAAGTAACACATCTCCTTAATCCTCACCGATTATTTCATTTATTTTTGACTTGATTAAATCTGCTTTCGCTCCGAATATTGCCTGGATACCTCCCTTGACCTCCAAAACGGCCGCTGCTCCTTCCCGCTTGATAGCGTCTTTGTCAACCTTACTCATATCCTTTACAGCCACACGCAGTCGGGTGATGCAGGCATCACAATCCTCAATATTTTCCTTACCTCCCAGAGCCGCAAGCACACGAACCGCAGTTTCGGCTATTGTGCCCTTTGTTTCTACAGCAATCTCGTCATCTTCCCCTTCTTCACGGCCTGGAGTTGGGATATTAAACTTTGTAATCAGGAAACGGAACAGCAGATAGTAAAGAGCCGCCCAAAAAACGCCTACAACCACCACATAGATCCAGTGGGTTTTTGCGTTGCCCTGTAAAACTCCAAACAAGGTAAAGTCAATGATCCCGCCGGAAAATGTATTGCCGATACGCACGCTGAGAAGATCTGCAATGGCAAAGGACAGGCCATCCAAAAATGCATGGAGCACATACAGCCATGGAGCTACAAACAGGAACATAAATTCAATGGGCTCGGTAATACCAGTTAAAAAGGATGTCAGCGCTGCTGAAAAGAATAAACCAAATACCATCTTGCGGCGTTTTACCGGTACACAGTGATACATGGCAAGACATGCTGCCGGCAAACCAAAGATCATAGTATCAAAACGGCCGGCAAAAAACCTGGTACCCTCGGTATACATTCCTGTAAAATTAGGATCAGCCAACTGGGCGAAGAAAATCTTCTGAGCGCCTGCAACCTGCTGGCCGGCCACAGTGGCAACTCCGCCTAATTCTGTATACCAGAACATGGGATAGATCATATGATGCAGTCCCACTGCCCCGCAGAGCCTCATCAAAAATCCATACAAAAAGGTTCCAAATACTCCCATGCCTGCGATGGTCTGCCCGCTGGAGATCAGTAATTTCTGAAATGGAGGCCAGATCAGGAAGAATACGGTGCCAACAAAGATTGCTGCAAAAGATGATATAATCGGAATGAAACGGGAACCTCCGAAAAATCCCAGAAATGCCGGAAGCTGAATATTGCGGTACCTGTTATGGAAATAGGTAACCATACAGCCAATAACAATTGATCCCACAACTCCGGTGTCTATGGCGCTTCCATCAGGATTAAAAACGGACAGTAATGCGCCGATTGATGCATTCATAACCAGAAACGCAACCGCAGCCGCCAGTCCTGCCGTTCCCTTGTCTTTTTTCGCAAGGCCTATCGCCAGACCAATACACATAATCAGCGCCAGATTTCCAAATACTACCTCTCCTGCCTTGCTCATAACGGTGAATAAGGCCTGGAGTGCAAAAATATTCAGAAACGGATAGGCAGCCACCGTGTTTGGATTAGAGAGCGCACCGCCTATTCCCAGAAGAAGACCTGCCGCCGGAAGTATGGCGATAGGCAGCATAAATGCCTTACCCAATTTTTGCAGTTGTTTAAACATAAAAAATACCCCCTTCTTTACGTGCATATTGCACAATTATCATTTAAACTTTTTATATCATTTAGGTATTTTCATTATATTATATAAAATAATTTTAGTCAATATATTTTTAATAATAATTATTTTAATACTTGACCTATTTATTAATCTAAGCTGCTTCCTCATTTTTTAAGAATATTCTGCTTTTTTTATTCTTTTTATAATCATCTGCAAACGTACAATTCTCACCGTCTTCTTTAAGTCAGACATTTTATTAAATCCGTTATTTTCTTTCTGTGTCAAGCTCTTCATAAAGAATTACACCTGTTCGGGCTTTTACTATTCCTTAAATCATTTGTCTATTGATGTTTTACATAGTAATTAGAAAAGGAATTAGACATTTTTACCAACATAAAGTATACTTAAATTAATGAATTTACGCTGTCAGTTCCAGTTATTTCTGGCTTAAGCGGAATACAAAGGAGAAATGATAATGAAGAGTATAAAAACAAAAATATTGCTTAGCATGGCTTTGACAGTATTTCTTTCCCTGTGTGCAGTGGGAGGCACCAGCATTTATTTAAACTATTCCAGCATGATCGGGACCATGAACCAGACCATGACGGAGCTGGCCCGCACCGCCTCACAGCGGGTTTCCAAAGAGCTGGATATTTATAAAAATATTGCCTATGAAGTCGGCAGCACCAACCGTCTTTCCAGCCCGGAAACCAGTGTGGAGGATAAAAAAATCCTCATGGACCAGAAGGCCAAGACCCACGGTTTCCAGAGGGGAAACATACTTGGAACAGACGGAGTCAGCATATTCGATGGAAAAGACTATTCTGACCGGGATTATTTCTTAAAATCCATAAAGGGCGAGACAGTGGTTTCCGATCCTCTGATCAGCAAGGTCACAGGACAGCTTACCATTATAATATCTGCCCCATTGTGGGATAAGGGAATTCCGGATACCAAAGTAGTCGGCGTCGTATATTTTGTCCCCACTGAGACCTTTTTAAATGATATCGTTGCCAGCATAAAGGTGAGTAAGGGAAGCAGCTCCTACATACTGAACAGAAACGGCGGGATCATTGCCGATGTGGATATGGAGAGGGTAACCAATGTGACAAATACCCAGGACCTTGCAAAGACAGATCCCGGACTGGCAGCCCTGGCCGCTCTTGAAAAAGGAATGACCGAAGGAAAAAGCGGCTTTGGCCGTTACAACAGGGGCCGTGTAAAGGACTTCCTGGCTTATGCCCCCATTGAAGGAACCGACGGCTGGAGCTACGGTCTTAAAGCGCCCATGACTGACTTTATGGGAGCCACCATGACCGGAATTGTCATTTCAGCGGTACTGCTTGTAGCAGCACTGTTTATAGCCGGAATCATATCCATTGTCCTGGCAGGAAAAATCGGAAATCCCGTAACTGCCTGTGCAGAACGCTTAAAAAGGCTGGTACAGGGTGACCTGGATTCCCCTGTTCCTGAAATCTCCACCCAGGATGAAACCGGCGTGCTGGCAGGAGCCACCCGGGAGCTGGTGGATGGGTTAAAAATGATCATCGGGGATGTGGATCATATTCTCAATGAAATGGCAGAAGGCAGCTTAACCGTAACTTCTACCTGTGAATCCGCCTATACGGGAGGATTTGGCGGGATCCTTCAGGCCATGACCCAATTGCGGTCAGGGCTTAGTGAGACGCTTTTAAAGATCAGCCAGTCCGCCGAGGAAGTAGCCTTTGGCGCAGAACAGGTTTCCGCAGGGGCACAGGCCCTCTCCCAGGGAGCCACGGAGCAGGCCAGTTCTGTGGAAGAGCTGGGAGCCACCATAAGCCTGATCTCTTCTCATGTTGACCTAAATGCCAAAAGTGCTGAAGAGGCCACCCTCCAGGCAAAAGAAACCTCTTCTCATCTGGAAAACGGAAAAGAACAGATGAAGAGAATGACTCATGCAATGAACGAGATCAACCAGACCTCCGGGGAAATCAGTAAAATCATAAAGACCATTGAAGACATCGCATTCCAGACCAATATTCTGGCCTTAAATGCGGCAGTGGAAGCCGCCCGTGCCGGTGAGGCCGGAAAGGGATTTGCCGTGGTTGCCGATGAAGTGCGCAATCTTGCATCAAAAAGTGCAGAGGCATCAAGGAATACTGCCAGCCTCATTGAAAGCTCTGCCCATTCGGTGCAGAAGGGAACAGACATCGCCGGGGAAACAGCGGCTTCACTGGACCGGATTGCCGCCTCCTCTGAAAAAATGGCTTCCCTGATATACGGAATCGCCGCAGCTTCCCAGGAACAGGCAAGCTCCATCGCCCAGGTGGCCCTGGGAATCGACCAGATATCCAGTGTGGTGCAGACCAATTCCGCTACGGCAGAAGAAAGCGCAGCCACCAGCGAAGAGCTTTCCGGCCAGGCCCAGATTTTAAAGGGACTTATGGAGCAGTTCCGGTTTTGATCCATGAGTAATGATATAAACAAATAAAGAGTGCTGCTTCATAAGGAACGATGATTAATGGCCAATCAGTCATCATCACTTCTAATGAAGCAGCACTCTCTTTATATATGGACTTGAAAAAATAACAGATATTTGTCAGACTCACAGAAAAACTTGCTTTCAGATCATCATTGAACCATCTCAATCGTCAATCCTTCCGGGGAATGATTGATCCTGTAAATCCCTTCCTTCCCAAAGACGCCGAAATACTTTTTCAGGAGATATTTTGCCTCCAAATCACTTTCCACCATAACCAGATAATCATAGCTGCCTAAAAGATGGATCAGGTTGTCCTCATAAAAGGCACAAATTCCATCTACATTGGGAGCATAAAGCATGTATTTCCCTATGTATTGCAGGTAATAATCCGTTACCTGACCGTCCTTATCCGATGCATAAAATAAATACCTGCTTTCATCCACCCTTCCTCCGGAATACCACCGGTCCCCTGTAACCTGGTACACCTTATAAGGCAGGGTGGTTTTATAGGTACCCCCTATGGTCTTCATGCCGTTGTATTCCGACATGAGCAGGATGATTGCCAGAGCCGTAAAAAAGAGGATGCCCTTTTGATACCGGTCCTTGTTCTCCACGGTTTTAAAGGCCCTGTAGCCCGGCAGCTCACCGGATCTATAATAAAACGAATTTTCAATATCAACAACTGCGCATAGCACCAGCCCTCCGGCAAACAAAACAACAATGCTTGATGCGTAACGCTCAAACCCTGCCAGCCGAAGAGCCTCATCCAGAGGCATGGAGAAAATATAAAGCCCAAGTATGCCAAGATAATATCCTATAAGAACCAGGTTTAATGCAATCAGCGCCTTCCATAAGTTCCAGCTTTTTTTTAATATGACGGCCGCAAACACACTGGCCATTATGGCTGCTAAGTTAAAGCCCAGAATCCCCATGGCAGGGCGGCTGGTGATATCAAACACGGATTTCATAAACAGATCCATGATCTGGTGTATCTCTTCCGAGCTTTTCCCTGCGGAAACCCTTCGGAGGCTGTTGGCGGAAACCTCAAACTTATTTTCTATCCCCTGGAAGCCCGCCGCCATATGGAGGTTCCATAACAGATATGGAATAAAAGACGCCCCAACAGAAAGAAGCACTTTCAGCCCGTTTTTCCAGAAAGCCTTGTCCCGGTTCTTTAACCAGACATAGATCAGATACAAAAACCCGATTCCCGCAAATACGGCCCCGGTGTTTTTTATGATCATTAAAAGCCCAGCTACCGGTATGATGCTGATACAGGCTTTGTTTATTTCCCTTTGATATCTGTATATCATCACAAACAACACAAGAGTATATATAGGAAGAAGAAAATCAACCAACAGGCTGGTGATCCGTATGGTAATGTTAAATACGGAAAGCTGGGAACAGCCCGCAGCCAAAAAAGCAAACAGCAGGAACCGTTTCTTTTCCCTGATCACCCCGAACATGGCATAAAAACAGGCAAAAATCAGAAGCCCCTGGGCGGCCAGCATCATCCCCTGGGAATTTCCGGTGAAACGGCAGATATAGTACAGAAACGAGGAGGTACCAAGGGGATAATTTTTAAAATCGATCAGAGCAGATGCTGCATGGGGAAATGCATTGGTGCTGAGCATCTGCTTGACTACAATGGCCCAGTGGGAAAAGTTGTCGTAATGGATCAGCCTGCTGTTCATCAGAAACTGAAAAAAGAACAGACTGCCAAGGGCAAACCCTGTGTGAAACAGGGAAAGGCGGAAATTTCTATATGACTTTACCCTGACCAGCCTTGATA
This sequence comes from Lacrimispora brassicae, assembly GCF_054772055.1. Classification (NCBI taxonomy): domain Bacteria; kingdom Bacillati; phylum Bacillota; class Clostridia; order Lachnospirales; family Lachnospiraceae; genus Lacrimispora; species Lacrimispora brassicae. Next base: position 7,526 of record NZ_BRYH01000002.1, read on the forward strand.
CATAGACGAAAAACAGAAGGATCCCTGAGGCAAACAGGGCAGCCGATCCTGGCAGCAAAAGACCGGCCAGACCGAAAAAATAAACGGCACAGGCAATGGCAGAACAGACAAAAGCAGGAATGAATTCCGCCTGAAACCTTAGCTTTGCCCTTGTAACCATCATATAACCGGACAGGGAGCACAAAAGCACCGTTATCATGATACTATGGACTATAACGCTCATCCTTTACCCCTCTTTTTTATCTGTGTTTGTCAGATCATCCAAAACCTGGTTGATCTGGTTTTTCCGAATGAGTTCATTTATGTTCACAACTGACAAAAGCTCCACCGATGAACGCCGTATGTATATCCCTGTCCGTTTCAGAATCAGGGAAATCCCGCTTTCTGTCTCAAAGACCAGCTTATCTTCCCGGTTTCCGTTATCATTAAAATCGGAAACTGAAAAATACCGGTAATTAAAATCCATGAGCCTGCAGACGGCCCCGTTTGAAAAAGCAATTTGCCTGTCCAGCCGGATCCTGGGCATCTTCCTTTTATCTGAAAACGGCTGTTTCAGCCTCTGCTTTATATTCCTCACCATATCGTCATAGACGGTGACCCATAAATCCATCTGCTTTGGAAGAGAATGGGGCCTGTCATATATGATCTGCATGTACTGGCGTTTGTTTCCGTCATCAACTGCCTCAACGGCTGCGGAATACCGCCAGCCTCCATTCTGTTCTTTCACGTAAACGATGGTTCCTTTAAGCCTTGCTTTATAGAAGGCTGTGGTGATCTCAAATCTCACAGTTTCATTTTCCGGAAGGTAAATGGGCTTTTCCGACCAGAAGGCTAATCCGTTTTCGGAAATGTCTGCTGTCTTCCCTTTATAGCTTAAGGCCATATACTCTATGGTGATATCTTCCTCCGCCCTGATCCTTTCACTGCTCCTGTAAGCACGTCTGCCCAGCATAAAAAATATGGCATAAAACAAGGAAACCATGTTATAAGTAATCCAGAACAGGATAATGCTGCTGTAGAATAATGCCCAGCCGTATTTTCCATGGACAAAACGTACCAGGGCGGCTGCGGACAAGGCCAGTAAAACCGCATGAGGGAGGGCAAACACGGCAAATCCAAAGCCGTTTCCTTCCTTCTTTTTATTTGTGACCTTAAATTTCCTTTGATGTATGTGAAGAGTCTCCAGCAATACAGGGACAATCAAATAAGGCATAAATATGGTGTCAATGATCTGGCTCCATCTCTGGTTCCTGATATTGCTTGATAAGCAGCACAAGGACATGTTGTAAAAAAAGTAGGCCGGAATCCACAGTGCCACCACATCCCAGAAATGGCTGTTTACCATCTTATAATCAAACAAAGCAAACAGGATGGGGGACATAATGAATATAAGCCTGTTAAAAAAAGACCACCAGTATAAAAAGCTGTTAAGATATGTAAGCCTTGCAAGCGGGGAAAGCCTGGAAGTAAATATGGCGTGGGTGTTCTGAAGGCTTTGTATGATGCCTCTTGCCCAACGCACTCTCTGCTTAATCATGCTTTTTACCGTTGTGGTCGTAAGCCCGGCCGCCTGTATCTCATCCGTTGCATAGGTGAGGTATCCGGCTTTCTGTATCCGTACACTTGTCTCAAAATCCTCTGTAATGGTGTTTAAAGGAAAACCTCCTATTTCTTCCATGGCCTCCCTTAAAATGACGGTGTTACTGCCGGTATAGGCGACTGCGTTGGAAGCATTTCTCATGATATTGACTTCCCTGGAAAAGTAATCCTGTTCATTGGGGATATTTCCTTCCGCATACAGATTGAACTGGAAAAGATCAGGATTATAAAAGCTCTGAGGCGTCTGGATTAATCCAAGCCGGAATTTTTTGTCAGCCTCCTCTTCCTTTTTAAGCCTCCACTTTCCCTTTTCCTTTATGAACCTGGAAAGGAGGAAATATGGAACGGTCTTCATGAGAAAACTATGACGGGGAATCATATCCGCATCAAAGGTGGCAATCAGGGGAGATGAGGTCTTCCTTAAGGCGTTATTGTAATTGCCGGATTTTGCGTCCTTATTATCAGCAAGTCCCAGGTAGCCAACTCCAAACTGTCCGGCCAGCTCTGCGATCTCTTCCCGGTTTCCGTCATCACAGATATAAATATGTACCTTGCTTTTATCGGGATAGGCCATGAACGTACATGCATTGACTGTTTTGTACAGGATATCAGACGGTTCGTTATGGGTGGCAATGAAAACGTCCACATGAGGAAAGTATTCATCCGGTATTTCCGGACATTCCAAATGAAATTTGTTCATCTGCATCTTCTGGTAGAAAAGCTCAAAGGAGGTAAATACCGTAATGGCCTCCGCCCCTACCAGCAATATTCCAAACACCAGATTCCATGTGCCCTCATGAAACGGCAGGGTGAATATGATACGCCAGCCCAGATAAATCGTCATCAGTATCATGGAAATGATAAAAATCATATTTCGTTTTTTCTCTTCTTTATTCATGGAACCAGTCCTCTGCGCGGGAAAATACCCAACGCTGTTGTATTTGATAGCCAAGGAGAAACAAACATCCATCACTGAGAAGCTTTGCCGCCTTTTCATGAAATCCCAGGGCTCCATGGAGTACATACACACCGGCGGAAGACAGCAGTATATTACATACGCACAAAACCAGATAACGGATCAGGCTGCAGCCCGGGCTATGCCTGTCCTTAAATACCACAGTTTTATTTAACAGATAATTGACAGCCACCGAAACCAATCTGGCTGCTGCCGTGGCAATCATGATCCTTAAAAAGTCCTTCCCCTGCATATAAGGCTTCAAATAGTCCAGAAGTGCCCAGGCCAGTCCCATATCCAGAAAGGAACAAGCAAGGGAAGAGGAAAGAAACTTTACAAAATCGGACCCAAGGAGGCGGATGATTTTTAAGCTGTCCCTTACGGCCTTAAAATGGGTGCCTCTGTTTTCATCCTCATAAATGGTCTGAATGGGGACTGTAAGAACAGGGATTTGAGACCGGATACAGGTGATCAGTACCTGGGTTTCATACTCAAACCCTTCCCCCTTTATGTCCATCATCCAGCCCGTAAGCTCCGGACCAAAGGCCCTTAATCCTGTCTGGGTATCAGGAAGGCATTTCCCATACAGCCCGGCAAATACTGCGGAGATTACACGGTTTCCAATAAGGGACTTGGCCGGTATACCCACCTTTTTAAAGTCTCTGACTCCCAATATCAATGCATCGGGACAGCCCTGGGCTTCCTTTGCCAGCTTATACACATCCTCCGGGGCATGCTGACCGTCAGAATCCGCGGTTACAATGCACCCATAGCCGGAGATATTTTCCTTAATATGCCGGTATCCCGTCTTAAGGGCAAGCCCCTTACCGCGGTTTACCATGTGCCGGAGTACTGTACAGCCTGCCTCTTCCAATTCTTTGAAAATATCCTGATAATCATCTCCAGAACCGTCATCTACGATTACAATATGAGACAATCCATATTCCCCCAGCTTTTTTACATAAACCGGAAGCCTTTTATCAGGTTCAAGAGAGGGGATCAGCACAATGCTGTGTTTTTCCGTCTGGTTCATCTCTGCTCCCGTTTCTGCCATCATCGATTTCAGCATATAAAAGTAAAGTTTTCGCTTAATAATATATGCTTGCGCAAATTATGTCAATCTTTGGAAGCTGGTGAATAGTGGATGGAAAAAACATACTAATACTGGTAAAATTGTGATTTTTAAAGGCTGGGGGGCTGATTTTTCTGCCGCTGTATAGGCCCCTGAGGGAAAGTTTTCACGGCAATATCTACTGTATTGACTAAATTCGGAAAAATAACTATAATTATTAGTAATTCCATAATTTGGAATTTTGTAAAAGATTGGAATATTATATAATAATGTAATAAAATGTCAAATTTTACATCTATTCAAAAGTTCACAGAATCAAGTGTTTTACGGCAATATAATTCAAAAACCAGGGAGGAAATTGTATGTTCAAAAAACTAAAGGTAGGGAACCGGCTGCTTCTTGCATTTCTCATTGTTGTGTTGTTTTCAGGTCTGGCCGGGACCATTGGGATCCTGCTCATTCGGACCGTTAATGAGGAATATCATAGGGAGCTGCAGGATTATGGATTTGCCCAGGGCGATATTGGAAGCCTGGGACAGGCGTTTCAGGCCCACCGCGCCACAGTCTTATACATAATCTTTTCAGAAGATGACGCTGAAACTGCCACACAGAAGGAAAACTTAGCCAAACAGATCGAAGTAATAAACGAAAAGATGGAGTTGGTTCAGGCACGGATGAAAACAGTCTCAGAAAAGGAGCTTTACAACCAGCTTTCGGAAAAGATGAAATCCTATGAAGAGATCCGCAGCCAGACCATTGAGCTTGCATCAAAATCCTCACAGGAGTCCATGGCCTTTTTCCGAAGCTATGCAGCTCCCCTGGCAGCGGAAATCGCCAATACGATTAATACCATGCTGTCGGATAAGTCAACCGGCGGAAACATAAAATCTGCCCAGCTCTCCCGCCAGGCCTCCGTATTCATTGCAATTATGGGTGCCATCATCTCCATTTCCATCATTACATCCGTGATCATTGCAATCGCAATTACAAGGGGAATCACCCGTCCCATTGATGAGCTGAAAAAGGTTGCGGACCGAATGGCCCAGGGAGACTTAAAATGCCGGCTGGAATACCGTTCAAAGGATGAACTGGGACATCTTGCCGACAGCATGAGGACGATGATGGAGCGTTTGTCCTACTATATGGATTATATCTCCACCACCACAAGCCAGATGGCGGAAGGAAATTTCCATATTCCCCATGATCCGGAGGAATTTAAAGGCGAGTTCCGTTCTGTACAGATCTCCATACAGAATCTTACAGACTCCCTAAATGATGTTATGGCAAAAATAACCCAGTCCTCCGACCAGGTGGCATCAGGATCAGAGCAGGTGGCAAGCAGCGCCCAGGCCTTAAGCCAGGGGGCCACCGAGCAGGCCTCTTCCATTGAAGAACTGGCCGCCACCATCAATGATATTTCCAATAACATAAACCTGAACGCGGAAAATGCAAAGGAAACCAACTTACAGGTGAGCAGTACTGCGGCAGAACTGGAATTTGGAAAAACCCAGATGCAGGAGCTGACCAATGCCATGGCGGACATCAGCAGTGCATCATCGGAAATCGGAAAGGTGATCAAAACCATAGAAGACATCGCCTTCCAGACCAACATCCTGGCCCTTAACGCAGCCGTGGAGGCAGCAAGAGCCGGAGAGGCAGGAAAGGGCTTTGCCGTGGTTGCTGATGAAGTCCGGAACCTTGCCAACAAAAGCCAGGAAGCTTCCAAGAACACGGCCGCATTAATCCAGCGCGCCCTGACTTCCATTGAATCCGGAAACCACATTGCCCAAGAGACTGCAACATCCATGGACCGCATTGTCCAGTCTTCTAAAATTGCGGCAGACTTATCATACCAGATCTCTACCGCGTCTAAGGACCAGGCCTATGCAGTCGCCCAGGTAACTCAGGGGATCGACCAGATATCCAGCGTGATCCAAACCAATTCCGCCACATCGGAAGAAAGCGCTGCCGCCAGCCAGGAAATGGCCGGACAGGCTCAGATGCTGAAGCTTTTAATGAAGAAGTTCCAATTAAAGATCTAAAACAGAAAAGGTGTCCCAAAAGCCGGAATTTGACTTTTGGGACACCTTTAAAATATTACGTATCATGTAACTTCTTTTGAAAGCTGCTGTTATGTTGTCAGGCCAAACTGTTCCTCCATTATGGCTCTAAGCTCATCCACGGTTTTTCCGGCATCAAGCCCGTTTTCATCCATGGTTATGTCTGCATATTTCTCATAATATGGGACCCGTTCCTCATATAAGTCTCTTAAGGTCATTCCATCCTTTAATACGACTCCCCGGTCTACCAGATCCTCCAGCCGCTCTTCTATGCTTTCATAGCTAAGCTTTAAATAAACCACTGTGCTGATCTCTTTTAAATGCTCCATAGCCTCTTTCCCATAGATCACACTTCCTCCCGGGGCAATGACGCTGTGGTGGACGGAAAGGCCGGCATTGATCCTGTTTTCCACAGCCATGAAGCCTTCCTGGCCCTCCCTTTCGATGATTTCCTTTAATAGACAGCCTTCCTGCTCCTGGATCACAATGTCCACGTCCACAAAGGAATATCCAAGTCGTTTTGCCAGCAGAACACCCACCGTGCTCTTGCCGGAAGCCGGCATGCCGATCAGCGTAATGTTATCAAGCTTACTTATCATTTGTTTTTCCTCCTGCCAGACGGCCTTTTTTCTGCCTTTTTCACAGAATAGCCGAAACTTCCAAGCTTTTTCCCCAGTTCAAAGTATTCCCCATGGGAATAAGATATAAGTCCTGTCTCATTAAGGCGGAATTTCCCCTTTTCATCCATATAACGGCTGTTTACGGTCACTCCAACCACCTCTGCCAAAAACAGGTCATGGCTTCCCAGAGGCTTGATTTCCACCACCCTGCAGGCCAAATTCACCGGACTTTCCTCTATTCCGGGGACTTTGATATGTTCCAGGGAACAGGGAGTCAGCTTCATTTGTGCAAATTTATCCACATCCCTGCCGGATTTCACTCCGCAGTAATCGGCGGCCCGCACAAGATCCTTTGTTACCAGATTTACTGCAAACTCTCCGGTTTCTTTTATGATCCCATAGGAATGACGTTCCGGGCGGATGGAGATGGACAGCATGGCCGGGGAAGAGCATACGGTTCCTGCCCATGCCACGGTAATGATATTGGGGGATTCCCCTTCCCTCTGACAGCTTACCATGACCGCAGGAACCGGGTAGAGCATGTTTCCCGGCTTCCATGTGACTCTGGGGCTTTTCATGGATTTTTTATTTTCGTTGGTTTCCTTCTTTTTCATTGACCCGGCAGCCCTCCTATTCCTGAACAGCCAGCATGATGCCAGGGATTAACTGTTTCTTTCTGGATACCACCCCAGGAAGGCTTACGATGTGGTCTTCCGCCCCAGTCTCTTCCTCTTCCGCCCGGAAAGCCCCTGCAATCATCTGCTTCGCTCCCTGTCCCTCGCACAGCAGCTCGGTGGACTCTGTCAGAATGTTGGTAAGCATAAAGAACATCATATCCACGCCATGCTCTTCTCTGGCCTTTTTCATGTAAGGCAGCATCCGGTCCTTTAGCTCCTCCAGTTCCTTGGCATTTAAGGAGCTGATCTGTCCCACTCCAAAAGCCACCTTCCCAAACGTAAATTTCTTGAAATCCTGATAAAAGATCTCTCCATCCGTCTTTCCCTTTAAATTGCTTCCTGCTGCAAACATGGAGGAAGCGTATTTTTCCACCTGGATTCCGGCAATATCCGAAAGGGTGAGGGCCGCCTGTTTATCTGATTCCGTACAGGTAGGGGAACGGAACAAGAGGGTATCGGAAATAATGGCGCTGCACAGCAGGCCTGCAATTTGGGGCTTGATCTCCACCCTGTTTTCCCGATACATCTGGTATACGATGGTGGCTGTACAGCCCACCGGCTGGTTGCGGAAAAATACAGGAGCAATGGTTTCCACTGTCCCAAGTCTGTGATGGTCTATGATCTCCAAAATCTCCGCATTTGCCATGCCTTCTACTGCCTGGGTTTTTTCATTATGATCCACCAGGATCAGGCGTTTTCCCTTTGCGCCCAGCAAGTTCCGGCGGGAGATCATTCCCATGTATTTCCCGTCCTTATCAAGAATCGGAAAATCCCGGTGACGTTTGCTTGCCATGACATCTTTTATGTCATCAATGTAATCTTCCTCTTCAAAGGAAATCAGCCCTTCGGTGGTCATGAAATAACTGATGGGAATGCTCTGGTTCACCAGGCGGGCTGCGGTATAGGTGTCATAAGGGGTGGTCATAACCGTACAGCCCCGTTCCTGGGCCAGCTTTTTTATGGTCATGGACACTGCCGCACCCTCGCATACAACGATGCAGGCCGCTTCCATCTCAATGGCGCAAAGCTGGGACTCATAACGGTTTCCCAGGATCACCAGGTCGCCCTTGGAAATGTAATATTCCATCATATCGGGATTTGCTGCCGCTATGAGCACCTTGCCGTGATTGAAATATTCGTTCTTCCCGCCCACCGCCAGGGCCCCTTCCAGGGTTTCCACGATATTTACATACTGGGTATTTGCCTTTGATAAAACGCTGCTGTCATACACATTCATGTAGGATCTGGCAATGTCGCCTACGGTGATCAGTCCTTCCAGCATCCCGTCGTCGGTCACGGTCGGAATGGTCACTACATTGGCTTCCTGCATCAGGTTCCATGCCTTTTTTAAGGACAGGTTTTTCTTTACACCCTTTGTTTCACGGATATCAATGTCACGAACCTGGGTCTTCACATTCTCCACAAGCTCCGGTGCTTCCACGCCAAAATAATGGAGCACAAATTGAGTCTCCTCGTTGACATGGCCCGCCCGGCCCGGCTGATACTCCTCTCCGGTCAGCACTCTTTTTAAATTTGCATAACAGATGGCGGAACAGATGGAATCTGTGTCCGGATTTTTATGTCCTATTACGATGGTCTTTCTGTTCTTATAATTTTCTCCCATACTTTCCTCCCTTTTTTCATAATGTGTTTACAGGACGTTCATATTCCGTTCATATATGTTTTTTATACTAAATACATAGAAAATATATGAGTCAAATTGATTAAATCGTCAAATTGCACATAGATTTTTCATAATTGCCCCGGTTGCCTGTCAACCGGGGTCTCCTCATTATATGAGCTTTTTCTTTGTTAAGTATTCCCATTATATCATAATTTAGTAAATTGTAAATAAGCGGAAGGGCTGTTGCTGTCCCTTGCGAAACTTAAAGGTCAGGATACAAAGGAAAAAGGGAAGAAAGGATGCCATAAAAACATCCTCTCTTCCCTCTTCTTTTCCTTAAACCGGAACGCAAATACCAGGACACGAGGCAGACCCTTATTTTTAGTCATAAAGGCATCTATGTATTTTAAATACATGTTTTAAAACAATGCCTATTAACCATCATACCGCTTAGCGGGGTTATATCATGTTTAAATACCGGATTGCGTTTAAGTGAGTGTGATCCAGCCTTATGGTCTCCATGAAGGCCTCTTTCGCCTCCGCCATGTCTCCAAGCCCCATTTTTCCCAGCCCTATGAGATAGTTGCAATGGGCTTTGTTCTTCTTATCCAGGTCTTCTTCATAAATCAGAAAATCCGGAAGGGATACGGCGAAATATTCGATCTTCATATGATCAGGCATATGCTTTTCCCCATAATCCAGCAGCTTATAGAACCTGGCTTTGGCCTCCACCGGTTTCCCCAGCTTTTCCTTTGCCAGACCCTGGTAATAAATCATATCCGCCGGCTGGTCATTGTAATACATCATGCCCGACGGTTCATCCGTTCCTACGCCAGCCATTTCAAAATACGCCCTTGCTTCCTCTGCTCTTCCCAGATTTTCCATAACCACGCCCAGATAGTAGTTGATATGATTATCCTTCGTGCCCTCCAGTTTCCCTTCTCCCAGGTTCTCCGGGTATTTTAGGGACTTTGTCAGGTATTCTTTTGCCCTGCCCCATTCCTTTTCATCCATGGCCTGCCTGGCCAGCTCCACAAGGGATACCACATACTGGGCGGTCACCTTTCCTTCCCCCCCTTCCCAGGGATGGAATTTGTGGTTCATAATGAATTCATACGCCTCTCCATGGCGTCCCAGAAGATTTAAAAGGGTTGCATATTCAATCATTAAGTCGTCACGCTTCATAAATACATCTCTTGCGGCCTCATATCTTTCCAGGCGTTCCGCTGCCGGCATATCCAGCTTTTTGTAAAGCTGATCCAGCTCCAGAAAGATCCTTGCATCGTCCGGATTTAAGCCATAGGCCGTTTCCATGGCCTTTTTGGCTTTTTCCCTGTCCTTTTCCTTGTTGTAATAAGCCAGTGATAAATTTCTCCACACCGTTGGGAACCGGGGATTTAACCGGGCGGACTGTTCCCAGTAAGAAAGGGCGGTACGGTACTGAAGCTTGTCATAATATAAATTCCCAAGATAATAATAGGCATTAGCCCCTGCCGGGTTCTTTTCCGTTGCAAGCTTTAACACCAGAATGTCCTCCAGCTTATTGGGGAAACAGTAATCCGTGGTGCAGTCCTCTGCCTGCTTTAAGGCTTCTGTACCGTCTTTTCCCATAAGCTCCTGATAATAAGCCTTATAGTAATAGACCATGGGCCATTTCCGGGAGCACTGATCCAGGGTCTGGACAGCAGCTTCATATGCGCCAAACTCCCCATAATACCGGGCTGCCATTAAGTAGTTTTCGTGAAAGCCTCTGGCCAGCCGGCTGATCTTTGCCCTGATTTCCGCCTGACGTTCAGGCTCCAGATATGCCGACTCCAGCCGGGATACATAATCAAAGGAATCCACCTTCAGATTCTCCCCAATGAGGGCCCTGGCCTCTGCGGTCCTGCCCAGTCTGCGAAGAAGATAAGCCTTTAAGGCTCTGGCCTTTACATTATGGGTATTTCTCACCAGTCCCTTTTCCACAAGCTCCAGGGCGCTTTCGTAATTTCCCCTCATGGATTCAATACAGGAAAGGTAATAAAAGCCCATTTCCTGCTGCTGGCCGGACCAGGTGGCCTTATAAAAGGCGTCAAAGGCGTTCTCCGTCTTCCCCTGATACAAAAGCGCCAGGCCCAGATTGTAGCAGGGTTCTGAATCGTAAGGATTGGGGTTTTTCCAGACGGCCCGTTTCAGTGCCTTCTTAAAATGCTCCTCCGCCTCCTCAAAACAGCCTCTGGCTAAGAGCAGGGAGCCGTAAGCGTTATTGATGCGCATATCCCCAGGATCCCTTTTTAAGCCTTCTATGTAATAGGGGTCCGGCCGGTAAGTGGCGTGACGGTACTGCTCAATATGAAGCCCGGTCAGATACAGTTCTTCATTTGTCATGATTTTTTCCGGGTCATCGGCCGCCTTTGCGGGGCTTGGAAGCTCTGGGATTTCTTTCTTTAAAGGCGTATAGGAAACCAGCTCCCTTCCGCCGGAAAGCACCTTAAGAGTCAGCCTTGTCTCATCCTCCACATCGGTATGCAGCGTCTTTTCATAGGTATGAACCGGAGAAAGGAGGGTAGTTTCATCTAACAGCGTCTCCTTGCCGTAAGTCAGCAGAATTCTTCCATGGGGATACTCCTGAGTTCCGTATGCCAGGATATGGATCTCATTTTCCCTTGTCTCTAAGTTTATGACGGCGTGAATGGAGGCGTTTTTTACAGGGCCAACGGCTTTATAAGGCATAAAATACTGGGTAAAAGTTTTTTCCTCCATGGGCTTTAGCCAGGTGAAATCCGGCTGGTTATCGGTGTAAACTCCGGTCATCAGTTCAATGTAAGGACCGTCTTCATCGGTTAAATTCCGGTCCCAGGCCTTTCCGAAATCGCCGCAGCCCCAGGTCCACTGCTTCTTGCCCGGGGAAATATGATGGTCCGCCACATGAAGAATACCTGCCCCTACCTGGTAATCATAGCCGCCTACAAAGTTAAACTCACTCTTTTCAGCCATGTAGGAGGTGGGGACCGGGATATTTTTATAACGGGAGATGTCAATGCCCTGGCTGTAGTCATGTTTATAATATACGCCCGTGGCAATGGGGAAACGGGATACATCCCTTTTTCCGTGGTCCATGACAGCATGGACATCCGGTGGGAAAACAGACTGGGTATAATCATTGACCGGGACTGCCGGATTTGCCCACCATAAAAAGGTCTGGGGCAGCGGCGTTGGATTGTAAAGCTGGCCCTTTATTTCTATATAAGCCTTTCCCGGATACAGAGTGAAACTGGCCTCCCCCTTGGTTCCGTACATCTGGTCCACGTCGCAGACCCGGCAGGTTTTGGAACCATCCTCATTTTCCATCAGCATATAGTCCACAGGGGAATAGGTGGTAGGCCGGTGGTGCTGGGGCCAGTTAAATTCGATCCCGCCGCTGATCCACGGGCCGCAGAGCCCTACCAGGGCAGGCTTTATAACGTGATTGTAATAGACGAAATCATATTGGTTGGTTTTATCAAAGGCCCGCTGGATCCTTCCGCCCAGCTCCGGGAGTATCATTACCTTCAAATACTCATTTTCCAGCCAGACCGCCTGATAGGCTTTGTCTGTCCTGGTATCATGGATCTTCTCAATGGTAGGATACGGATAAATCTTTCCCGAGCTTCCCTGATAAACGCGGCTTTCCAGAAACATCGGATTTTTATCTGCTTCCCCCACCTCATAGGTGGGTATGACCATGGATTCCTCCCAAATTTTTACTGTTTCCATTATTAGACCTCCTTTTTAGTTCTTGCCTATACTATATAACCTTTTATTCTTGTTTTCATTACGTTTAGTTGCCTATTCATTTATAAAAATTGCTTTAATATAATTGACGAATCACCGTTTTTTTTCTATAATGGTTTCATAGAAAGAAAGGAGGGCCCATGTATGCTGTCTACAGAACGGGGGGTCATCTCAGGGTCTGATTATTATGTGTACACGCCCAGTGCCCAGGCAAAAAGAATCTTCTTATATCCTATCAATATGGGACTTTTCCGGTACGAACCCGGCTATTCCCTTCATCGGAATGCCTATGACAGTTTCCTCATCATGTTCATCCGAAAAGGAGAATGCCAGGTGGAGACAGGAGGACGTATCTGTAACGCAGGCCCAGGACAGGTAGTATTATTAAACTGCTATGAGCCTCATTCCTACTGGACATCAAATGGCTGGGAAGCGGAATGGCTTCATTTTGACGGCAAAGGTGCGGCAGGATATTATGAAGCAATCCTGGATGGCGGCCCTCCGGTCATCTCCTTAAGGGATACCTACCGTCTGGAAAAATATCTCCACAAAATTTATCTGCAGTTTCGGGAATGTATTTCCACAAAAGAGGCCTGGCTGAACAATTACATTGTTAATATCCTAACGGAGCTTTTGGTTAACAGAGACTTTGAGCATTCCGAAAACGTCTCTTCCAGCATCATTGAGGACACCATTGCCTACATCAGCGAACATCTGACCGATCCCCTCACCTTAAAGGATATGGCGGACCAGGCCTCCTTAAGCCCCTTTTATTTCAGCAGGCTGTTTAAAAAGGAATCCGGATTTTCACCTCACGAATACGTGATCGCTGCCAGGGTCAACAATGCCAAGTTCCTTTTAAAGTCCCTGGATATCTCCATTAAGGACATCTGCTTCAGCACAGGCTTTACCAGCGAAAGCAGCTTTTGCACCACCTTTAAGAAAGTGACGGGAATCACACCTTCCCAGTACCGTTTTTCTATCAGAAACTGAAAAAAGAGCCCCTGCATTGCAGAGGCTGCTTTTTTCATCACCGGGCAATCGGTTTATTCCGCTGCTTTCCCCATCACTTCCTTGTAATTTTCGGGGGTAACGATCACCGCATCTACGGCTGTCTCCATTGGAACTTCTTTTCCGCTGACCACATCGTATAAAACATTGACTGAGCCTGCTCCTACGGAATCGGAGGAAAAGTAAGCGGATGCCTTCATACAGGTTCCGTCAGCTCCCTTGTTGTTCCATTCATCCTTTGCCATATAAGCTCCCAGGCCTACTACCGTTGCATTGACATCCAGGCCTGCGCTCTCTAAGGCGCGGACTGCACCGATGGTGCCTTCCTCATTGGCTCCTGTTACCAGCCATTTCTTGATTTCCGGATGGGCGGTAAAGACTGATGTGGCGGCTACATTTCCCTTATCCGTGGTTCCGTCATAATCAGCTTTGAAAATCTTCTCTTTCCCAAAATCAGGGCAGGCTTCCGTAAACTTGTCATATTCGCCTTCCGCCCGGGGAACACAGGAGGAAACCGTGTCCATGGTGAGAATCAGCAGTCCGCATTCCGGATCTTGTGCCAGATTATTTTTATTGGCGTAATCCGCCAGCCACTGGCCGTTGGCCTGTCCGATTACGTAAGCGTTAATGCCGACCCATGGAGCGATCTTTTCTCCCGCCTCCGTCTGAAGCGCGTCATCAGCCGCTATAATTGGGATACCCGCTTCCTTGCATTTATCAACAACGGCCTGGGACATGGTCTGGTCCGGGATGCAGGTAACGATTCCCTTAGCCTTATTGGCAATGGCATTGTCAATGGCCTTTAAGTATTCTTCCGGGTTCATTTTCGCATCCACATAGATAAACTCATCGCCCTTTTCCTCCACCACTTTCTGGGCCGCCGCCCCTTCGTCAATGAACCAGGTCTGATCCCCGGCCTTGTAAATTCCGTAAACAACACCCTTTCCCCCTGCCTGCGCCTGGGTCTTTTCTTCCCCCTGGGTACCGGCTGCCGTTGTCTCTGTGGTACCTGCCTTTGTGGTTGCCGCCGGCTCTTCAGCGGAAAATCCGCTGCAGGCTGTCAACCCCATTGCCATTGCTGCCGCCAAAATAATTACTGCTGTTTTTTTCATGATTTGTAACCCTCCTGTTTTAGTTTTTGCTTTATCTTAAGAAAACCTGCAGGTTTTCTATGGAACACCTATAAATTCTTCATGGATGCTGCCAATAAATCCTTCTCTCTTTTCTGCTTTCTCAAATAATCCGTTGCCAGAGCGAATAAGAGAAGTCCTCCCTTTGCCACAAACTGCCAGAAGCTGGGGACATTTACCATGGTAAGGCCCGTATTAAAGGACTGGATCAATATGATACCGAGAATGGTTCCTCCCATATTTCCCACTCCGCCGATAAAGGATACGCCGCCTAAGATTACCGCCGTAATGGCGTCAAATTCCAGATTCACATTGGCTGCCGGCTGACCGGAATTCATACGGGCCGCAAATATAATTCCGCCGATGGAGCAGAGGACTCCCATCATCACATAGCAGGTGGCAATGATCCTTTTGGGATTTAATCCGGCCAGTCTGGCTGCCTCCATGCTGCCGCCGATGGCATATACGCTTCTTCCGAATTTGGTTTTGGACAGGATGATCCCAAAGATGATGATGCAGATCACCATAATCCATACGGAAAGGGGAATATTCAGTATCCTGGCCTTTCCCAGAATGAGAAAGGTTTTATTGCTGATGGAAACCGGCTTTCCGCCGCATATGATATAGGCAAAACCCCTGATAATGGACTGGGTCACCAGGGTTGCAATAAATGCCTCTAAATGAATCCTGTTTACCATAAAGGAATTGAAAAGTCCCATGAGAACCCCGCCTGCAATGGTCAGAAGCACCGCAGCACCGAAGGGAACCCCTTTTCCCACCAGCAGAGCCGCCGCAACGCCGGAAAATGCTGCCACGGAGCCGGGGGACAAGTCATTTTGCCCTGCAATGATCAAATATGTATGACCCACAGCCACCAACCCCACCAGGGAAGCCGCCACCAAAATATTGATCAAGTTGGTAACCGAAAGAAAATTCCTGTTCAGAGAGGTAAAAAGCCCGAATACTACTACGATTGCTGCCAGCAGTACGATCTTGTCACCGTTAATTTTGATTCTGCTTTTGTTGTTTTTTCCCATTATTCCTGTACCTCCCCAATCATACCCAGGCTCAGAAGCTTGCTTTCGGTCGCTTCCGCCGCCGCTATTTCTCCTGTGATTCTCAATGATTTCATGACAATGATCCGGTCTGACAGGCCGATCACCTCAGGAAGCTCAGAGGATATCAGGATGATCCCCAGTCCTTCCCTGGCAAATTTACAGATCATATGATAAAATTCAGATTTGGCGCCTACGTCAATTCCCTTGGTAGGTTCATCTAAGATCAGCACCTTTGGATTGGTGCTGATCCAGCGTGCCACAATGCATTTCTGCTGGTTTCCGCCGGAAAGCTCCACGATTTTTTTGTCAGGAGACGGAGTCTTGATCTTAAAGTCCCGGATTCCGTCCAAGGCCAGCTTCTCTTCCTTTTCCCGGCTGACAAACCCCAGCTTGCTGGAATTGACATCCAGCATGGCAATGTTCATGTTGTCGCTGACGCTTAAATTTGAAAGGATGCCTTGCATCTTCCGGTCCTCCGGCACCAGGACGATCCCGTGCTCCATTGCTTCATGAGGGGAACGGTTGTGTATTTTCTTTCCTTCCAGATAAATCTCACCGCTTTTTGCCTCATCCGCTCCGATAATGGCCCGCATAAGCTCAGTCCTTCCCGCCCCCACAAGGCCGGAAAAACCCAGCACCTCTCCCCTTCGCAGCACAAAGGAATTCTCTTTCACATAGTCTGAGGATAAGTTTTTCACCTCCAGAAGCACATCTCCCATAACCTTGTTCCTGTCCAAGTTTCTGTAAATATCTCCCAAATCACGGCCCACCATCATGCGGATCAGCTCCGCTTCCGGCACCTTTCCCGTCTCCACCGTAGCCACATAGCGGCCGTCCTTGAAAATTACCGCCTTATCGGTAATCCGCCTAAGCTCGTCCATGCGGTGAGACACATAAATGATGATCTTTCCCTCTTCTTTCAGCTTCCCGATAATCTTAAACAGGGATTCAATTTCCGAATCCGACAGAGAGGCCGTAGGTTCGTCAAAACAGATCACCTTTAAATTTTCTCTGGAATAAGCCTTCATAATTTCCACCATCTGCTGATAGGCGATGCTTAAATCCTTCACCTTTGCGGTGGGACTGATGGGAAGGCCAAAATCCGCTATGATTTTCGTTGTCATCTCATTTGCCTTACGGGCATCGATGAACCCCAGCCTGGTCACAGGCATCCTTCCCAGATAAATGTTTTCCGCTACGGACAATTCCAGAAGAATCTGCCGCTCCTGATATATGACGGAAATCCCTTCCTCAATGGCCTCATGGGGGGACTGAAAATGCTTTTCAACCCCATCCAGAAGATATTTCCCTCCTGTAGGCTGGTAATCCCCATTAAGAACCTTTAACAAAGTGGACTTTCCTGCCCCGTTTTCCCCTAAAAACGCCAGAACCTCCCCGGAGTTCGCCTGGAAGGATACCTGGTCCAACGCCTTTACTCCGGGAAAATATTTGGATATATTCTGAAATTCCAATACACTCCCCATGCCTTGCCTCCTTTTTTATTCCAGCATTACGTTTTCATAGGTTAATTATATCATTTAATCAAAATTCATCATTACGTAGGTTTGCTCAATCATTGTAAAAAATTGCTTTTATCTTAAACCTGCCCCGAAACTTTCTTTCCATACCTGTTTTTCTGTCAGGCCGTTTATTTTCATACTTCCATTGCTTCCTCTTGCCCTGTCATTTTGAAAAATTGCTCTTCTTATCTTTTCCCCTTCATCTTACTGAGGAGAATCCTTATACTGGTTTTAAATGGAGGATATCTTATGAAAATCAAAACCAGAGAATTATGGAATCAGGAGGGAACCGCTTATAAGGTTTATGACATGACCACCAGCCTGGGCATGACGGTCTCCGTAACGGCGCTGGGTGCAGCCATTCAAAAGGTTGCCATAAGGGATGAAACCGGCAGGGAGCAGCCCGTCACCCTGGGTTTTGAAGATATGGGGCAGTATGAACGCTGCATCTGCTATGCAGGAACCACACTTGGTCCCAATGCCGGAAGAATTGGGGAGGCCCTGCTTCCTGTGGGATCCCGGATATACCGGCTTTCAAATAACGATGGAAAAAACCAGCTCCACGGAGGAGCAAATAATCTGTCCTCCCGGCTTTGGCAGACAGAGTCTATGGCATCCGGCCTGGAATCGGCCTCCATCCTCCTGTCTGCCTGCCAGCCTGACGGCCTGGACGGATATCCGGGCAACAGAACCTATCACACCAGATATACCCTGGAGGACACCAACTGGCTTACCATAGAATACACTGCCGCAACGGACGTTCCTACCTATATTAACATGTCCAATCACACCTACTGGAATCTTTCCGGTGATTTTTCCGTCTCCGGGCTGGAACAGGAAATCCAGATTTTTGCCAACAATGTGTGCGTAAATAATAAGGAGCATCTTCCGGCGGATCTCATTCCCGTGGCAGATACTGTCTTTGATTTCCGCTCTGCCGGGCAGCTTCTTTCCCGGATCCGGTCCGCCAAAAGCCCTGTCTGCAAGGAGCAGCTTTCCATTGGACGGGGATATAATAACGCCTATATTCTTAATAAAAACCAGACGTTCCGGCCGCTGAGGTTTGCGAAACGGCCGGAAGCGCTAAAAAAGGCCTGTATCCTGCGGGATAAGAGGACGGGCCGGACCTTGAAAATAATGACGGATGCGCCTGCCCTTGTTTTATATTCAGGCGGGTTTTTGCCCCATGGAATGGCCTTGTCCGGCGGCGCGCCCTCTTTCCCCTCCTGTGCCGTTGCACTGGAACCACAGGATATTCCCGATGTGATGCACCTGCTGCCTGAGAGTTACCGGCTCACCACTCCGGACCATCCCTTTTGCAGGACCATCCGGTACCATATTTCATAGTCCAGGCGTCCGAAACACGGTCAGAAGAAGAGATCCTGCAGAAATAAGAACCCCTCTTGCCATACTCGTCCTATTTGATATAATACAGTTATCCATCAAACACTCAATGCCCCGAAAGGAGAACGGCATGGAACTTAAGTGTAATTTCTGCAGCAAATTGTGCACCTCAAAAATCCCTCTTTTTGAGCCCCTTTCCTTAGAGGAACAGAAGGAACTGATATCAAAGGCCCGTCACCTGGATTACAAAAGAGGGGAAACCGTCTTTTATGAGTATGACCCGGCGGATAAAATAATGGTCATCCGTTACGGAAAGGTTAAAATCAACCGATACTCCCAGGAAGGAAAGGAATATGTCCTTGATATCCTGACAGAAGGCGATATTTACGGAGAGCAGAATATATTCGGCGGAAAAGCCTTTGACGCAAATGCCGTTGCCCTGGGAGAATGCGGGGTATGTCTCATCTCCTTAACAGACATTCAGGAACTGATATTAAAAAAACCTGAAATCGGAGTCAAACTATTAAACGTAGTAGGCCAGAAGCTGTCGGCGGCAAATGAACTGGTGCAGCTATTATCCGTAAACGATGCCAAGGCCAGGGTCGCCGGTTTCCTTTTATTCAGAAGCAGCCGGATCAAGGGGGAGACCATTGAATTGACCAGAGATGACATATCCGCTTATATCAATGTGAGAAGAGAGACCATCAGCAGAAAGCTGGGGGAACTGCGCAGGGAAGGCGCCATTGAACTGGAAGGGAACCGCAGGATCCGCATTGGGAACAAAGATATTTTAAGAGATGCTTTTGAAAACGAAACATGAAAAAACAAAAATTTTTAAATAATGATTCAAATCACATTTTTCCTTCTCTTTCCCGGTTATACTAGCCTTACAAACAGAACAACAATTTCTGAAAAAACAGGAATTTGGGGAAAGAGGAGGAGAATTATGATTACAGGTAAAATGAAAGTGAACGATGTTATTAAGATCTACCCGGAAGCAGTTGAACTCTTCAATGATTTTCATATTGATTACTGCTGCGGAGGAAAGGATGAGTTAGAGGAGGCCCTTCAAAAGCTGGGAATCGAATCAAAAAGCTTTATTGAGGTGCTGAATAAAAAGGTTGTGAATAAACCGCATCAATCAAATAAGGGACAAGTGCTGGCTGTGGAACGGCTGACAAAAATGAATGTCCCTGATCTGATTGATTATATTATAGACACCCATCATTCAAAGGAGAGAACCTTGCTGTCGGAAATCGATGAGCTGGTCAACAAGGTCCTGCTGGTTCATTATGAGCACCATCAAGCACAGTTGGTTCCTTTACACGGGTTATTTTCCGATTTGAGAAAGGAGCTTCAGGAACATTTTGCAAAGGAAGAAGCGTTTATTTTCCCCTATATGAAAAAGAGTTTTGCAGGGGAGAAAAATGCAGGATATGTGAAGGAGCTGGAGGATGAACATGAGGGAGCCGGAAACCTGATCAAAGAGATCACAGCCTGCACCCATGATTTTACCCCGCCGGAAGACGGCTGCGCCTCTTACCGCCTGGTCTTTCAGAAGCTGGAAGAACTGGTTAAGGATGTGTATATCCATATATTTACAGAGAACTCACTGCTGTTTCCAAAGTATGAAGGAGGAATTGAATAATGAAAAAACTTGTAAAAAACAACGTATACTGGGTAGGGTTTATGGACTGGGAGCTGGAATCCTTCCATGGAGCGGATTATTCCATTAACCACGGCTCCAGCCAGAATGCATATTTAATAAAGGAAGAGAAAACAGTCCTCATTGACACGGTCTGGAAGCCTCATTCCACGGAATTCATTGATAATCTGGAAAGAGAGATCGACTTAAAGGAAATCGATTTTATTGTTGCCAACCACGGAGAGGTGGATCACAGCGGTTCTCTTCCCGCACTGATGGAGAAAATCCCTGGCACACCTATTTACTGTACGGCAAACGGGGTGAAATCCCTTACCGGACAGTATCACCATCCGGAATGGAATTATCAGGTGGTGAAAACAGGAGATTCCATTGACATAGGCAATGGGAAAAAGCTGGTCTTTGTGGAAATGAAAATGCTTCACTGGCCTGACAGCATGGCTACTTATCTGACCGGTGACAATATCCTCTTTTCCAATGACGCTTTTGGACAGCATTTTGCCGTGGAGGAATTGTTTAACGACAAAGCCGACCAGTGCAGGCTTTGGGAAGAAGCCCTTAAGTATTATGCCAATATTCTGACTCCATTTTCTCCTCTTGTGAAAAAGAAAATTGAGGAAATACAGGGGCTGAACCTGCCCATCGATATCATCGCCACCAGCCACGGGTCCATCTGGAGGGAAAATCCATTACAGATCGTGGAAAAATATTATGAATGGTCCCAGAATTATCAGGAGGATCAGATCACCATTGTTTATGATACCATGTGGGATGGGACGAAACAGCTAGCCCATAAGATCAGCTCTGAGATCGCACGGATTTCACCGGATACCAGGGTGAAAATCTATAATATTTCCAAGATAAATAAGAACGATATTATGACAGAGGTGTTTAAATCAAAAGCAATTGCCCTGGGCTCTCCAACCGTAGGGGGCAGCATCCTCTCTTCTGTGGGCGGATGGCTTGATTTCCTCAAAGAGTTGAAATATAAGGGGAAAAAGGCGGCTGTGTTCGGATGCTACGGATGGAGCGGAGAGGGAACAAAGGTCCTTCGGGAACGGCTGACAGAGGCTGGATTCTCCGTAGTGGAGGAAGAAGCCAAGTGCCTTTGGAATCCGGAAGAGAAGGACTTTAACAAGGCTGAGGAGCTTGCCAGGGCCCTTTGCCAGCAGAGTTAATGACAGGATAAACGTCTGAGTTTCCTAAAGATGTTATAAGAAGTAAAAAGGCGGATTCTGAAGAATCCGCCTTTTTACTTCTTAATCCAGGATCAGCCTGGCAGCACCATAAATTCCTGCGTCATTTCCAAGCTTCGCCAGAACGATTCCGCTCTTATTTTGGGAAATAGGAGTATATTTATCAAAATGCTTAAAGAGCATATCTATCAAGAAGGCTCCGGCTTTTGAAACGCCTCCGCCAATGACAAAGACCTCAGGGTCTGAGACCATGGAAATCTGAGCCAGGGCAAGGCCAAGGTAATGGCCTACCACTTCCATAACCTCACAAGCCAGGGCATCTCCTTCCTTGGCAGCATCCAGCACATCTTTTGCGGTTACGTCGTCGCCAAATGATCTGAGAGCGGAGGGGGTATCCGTTGCAGCCATTTTTCTTCTGGCCTCTCTTGCAATGCCTGTGGCACTGGCGATCTGTTCCACGCAGCCCACGCCTCCGCAGTTGCAGCTTTCCGTTTCATCGTCACGGATATGGATATGTCCGATCTCTCCGGCTAAGCCGTGCTTTCCTGCAACGATTCTTTGGTCAATGATCACGCCTCCGCCCACTCCTGTGCCAAGAGTGACCATGACGATGTCATCATAGCCTTTACCGCCGCCCTGCCACATCTCGCCAAGAGCTGCCACATTGGCATCATTGCCGCTTTTTACCGGCAGGTCGTGAAGCATTTCACTCAGTGTCTTTTCTGGATACATGTCACGCCAGCCTAAGTTCACGCAGACCTCTACATATCCGCTGGGCATGACCGGGCCAGGGACTCCCATGCCTACGCCTTTTACTTCTTCTAAGGGAATCGCAAGTTCTTTTAGGGTTTTCAGAATGGACGCGGCGGTGTCATTTAGGATGTATTTTCCGCCTTCTTCCTTTCTGGTGGGTACTTCCCACTTATGGATGAGCTCTCCTGTTACTTCAAATATTCCGATCTTTACGGATGTACCGCCGACGTCAACGCCTACACATTTCATTTCCATTTTGTATATACTCCTTTTTAACTGTCGTACCTTTAGTCCGCAGTGGAGCTGGCAAAACCTGGGGTTTTGCCAGCTCACGGGCATTCGCCCTATGAAATAGGCCATGAGAAGATTTTCTTATGTGCAAGCACAACGAAAATCTTCTCCTGTCCTATTTCTCACTGCTCATTGCTTAGATGGATTTTGCAGCCTCTGCCACGCGCTCTGCTGCAAATCCGAAATGTTCAAATAAAAGATTTGCAGGGCCGCTGGCTCCAAAGCCGGTCATGGTTACATAAGTGCCGTCAAGGCCCACATATTTGCCCCAGCCGAAATCGCTTAATGCTTCCACTGCCACACGCTTGCGGACTGCTTTTGGAAGAACGGATTCCTTATACTCCTCTGTCTGCGCCTCAAATAAGTCCATGCAAGGCATGGAAACCACACGTACCTTTTTATCGGCAAGAAGGGTTTTCGCCTTGACTGCCAGTTCCACCTCGGAACCGCTTGCCATGAGAATGATCTCAGGCGTGCCTTCGCAGTCGTCGATCACATAGCCTCCTTTTAAGGCTTCCTTGCTGCTTCCCGGCATAGGAGTTAAGTTCTGCCTTGTGAGCACAAGGGCGGTAGGTGTTTTCTTCGAGGTCAGCGCAGAATACCAGGCTGCTTCTGTCTCTGTCTCATCACAGGGACGGAATACATGGAAATTCGGCATTGCCCTTAACATGGCAAGCTGCTCAATAGGCTCATGGGTGGGTCCGTCTTCTCCTACACCGATGCTGTCATGAGTGAATATATAGGTCAGGGGAACGCCCATTAATGCGGATAAGCGTGCCATTGGCTTTGTATAATCGCTGAACACAAAGAAGGTTGCCACATAGGTGCGGAGACCGCCGTGAAGCATCATTCCGTTTCCAATAGCCGTCATGCCAAGCTCTCTTACACCAAAGTGCAGATTGCGGCCGCTGCCGTCGGTTCTTGAAAAATCACCCACGTCGGACATGTTGGTCTTATTGGAAGGAGCCAGGTCCGCGGAACCTCCGATCAAGTTGGGCATATAGGTCTTTAAGCGGTTTAATACCTGTCCGGATAAATTCCTGGTGGCATCTGCCTTTTCAGACCTCTTCCAGAAGTCTTCGCATTTTTCAATGGCCTTTTCTCCTGCATCCGGATCATGGTACGCACTCCAAAGCTCTTCCATATCAGGATACTCCTGGCAGTATGCGGCAAACATCACGTTCCATGCCGCTTCTGTCTCCGCCTTTTCCTCTGCGATCTGACGGTAATGACTGTACACCTCTTCAGGAACGTAGAACGGCTCTGTGGAAGGCCAGCCTAAGTTTTCCTTTAAGGCTGTCACATTATCGGCTCCCAAAGGCTCCCCGTGGGCGCTGGCCTTTCCCTGCTTTGCAGGACAGCCATAGCCGATCTGGGTCTTAATGGTAATAAAGGAAGGATGCTCGGTATCTGATTTCGCTTCTTCAATGGCCCGTCCAATGGCTTCTAAGTCGTTGCCATCCTCAACGGTAATGGTCTGGAAATGAAAAGCTTCCATGCGCTTTTGAACATCCTCGGTAAATGCAATCTCAGTGCTTCCTTCAATGGAAATCTGGTTGGAATCATATAAAACGATCAGTTTCCCAAGGCCAAGGGTACCTGCCAGGGAAAAGACCTCGGAGGAAATACCTTCCATCATGCAGCCATCTCCGCCCAGCGCATAGGTATAATGGTCAACAACCGGATAATTTTCTTTGTTGAACACGGATGACAGATGTTTCTCGGCAATGGCCATTCCAACTGCCATACCCATACCGGCGCCCAAAGGTCCTGTGGTTGCTTCCACGCCGATTGTATGGCCATACTCCGGATGTCCGGGAGTTTTGGAACCATGCTGGCGGAAATTCATCAAATCCTCTTTTGACAGATTCCCATAACCGAATAAATGAAGCAGGGAATACAAAAGCATGGAGCCATGACCTCCGGATAAGATAAAGCGGTCCCTGTTGGTCCAGTCTGGATCTGCCGGGTTGTGATTCATGTGATTTGCCCACAATTCATAAGCTGCCGACGCGCAGCCTAAGGGAAGTCCCGGATGGCCGGAATTGGCTTTTTGGATAGCATCCGCGGAAAGAACACGGATTGCATTGACTGACATGGTATGGATGTTGCTCATTGGTATTGTCCTCCTATTTGTAATCTAATTTCTTTCATGTTTTGGGGGCCGGTTACGATCAGAGTATTGGGGAACCTGCCATTTCGGATCTTAGATATTGGAAAATCAAATGTCCCGGCAAATTTAAGCCTTCCGGACATATTATAGACTCTGCAAGAATCTTCATTATACAAAATTACATGGTCCCCGTCAATATCAGCATGGATGTACTGGTATTGGAAACCTTTGGAAAAGACAAGACTTCCATTGGGTTTGTATACATCCAGCCGGTAAGGATTTTCCCCTTCCGGGTTGTCCACAATAAGCCCCACATATTTCTCTGAATAAAACACACTCTTAATCTCCTCTTCCACAGCCACCTGCCGGATCATCTCCGGGGAAAGCTCATTCTTTGTGGAGTAAAAGGATATGCTGTTATCAGCAAAGGCACAGGAGTATGTATTGTCCAGAAACTGGACCTGGGCAACAAGCGAGGAATCATAAGGCTCATCAAAACCGCCCACCAGCCTGTCCGGAATGCTCTTTCCGATTTCCGCAAAATTGTGGAAGGCCACCCTGCCGTTTAAAGTACCGTTTTTCAAATATGCGTAAGCACCGATCAACTGGGTGCCGTCAGGAGACAGGCTGATATCCACCGGATAACCGGAATCACCGCCTAATAGCGCCTTGATCTTTACATCCAGGACGCTTCCATCTCTCTTAAAGAAATATACATAATTAGATGTGGAGTCCTCCAGGATGGCCGCCACCACTCCGTTAGAGGACACCGTCGCCTTCACAATAGGAAGCACGGTAGTCGCTATGCCCGTATTTCCCGTCTTGTCAAAGATATAGATGGAATTTCCCTGCTGGTCCGCAATGGCAGCATAATTCCCGCTGACCCATGCCTTGGGAGATTTCATCTCATAGCTTTGTATCCACACTTCTTTGCCCTGGGAATCCAGATAGGAGGCACCATCCTTGCTGTATTTCAGCACATTGGAGCCAAAACTAAGATATCCCACATAGCTTCCCTCATTCATCTGCTTTTCCCAGACCACGCCGTATTGGGTATACTGATAAAGCGTGAAGTATTCATACCCCCCTATAGCTCCTGCCAAAAGCACCAGAAGCAGCACCAGAGCAATCTTGATTTTTCTTTTTCTGACCCTGGTGAGGGCTTTTTTAATGATTTCCTGGCTGTTTTCGCCCTCCTGAGGAGAAGATGAAACAATCTGCCGCCGAAGCTGGTTTTTCTTAATCTCTCTGTTCATAGAGTTCCTGTCACTCATGCTCTTTTCTCCCAAAAATGCCCATATATATTGGTAGTATACATCATTTCAGGAAGAAACGCATTATATTTTTCTACGGTAGAAGTAATTTCTGTCCCGCAACAATCTTGTTTTCATCGTCCAGCCCGTTCAGCTCGCAAATTTCCCTCAGCTTGTTCATGGTATTGTATTCGGCAATGCAGATCCCGTAAAGAGTCTCGCCCTCTTGTACCACATGAACCCGCGGATTTCCGCTGGCGGCTGCTTCTGTTTCCTGGCTGGCCGGCTGGGTAGCCGCCTCTGTGGGCGCCTGGGTCGCCGGAGGCAATGTCTCTGCCGCCTTGCTTTCAGCCATTGTTTCTGCCCGGGACTCCACAGGCATTGTTTCAGACATGGTTTCCTTGCTCACCGCCGTGGTAGGATACACACCGCCGTCTGCCTCTTCTACAACCACTTTGGATTCGCCCCTGCTTTCCGTTTCAAGGCCCTTTTTCCCCATGAGGATCTGTTCCGCCTTGGCTGGAATGGCCGATGCGATCACGCTTTCCATATCTTGCATTCGTTCAAAGTTATTAAACATAACAATTCCGCCAGCTAATATGACGACTGACATGGCCATACACATGCCCCGGAGAAGTCCTACCGTCTGATGCCGGTCCGTTACTTCCACCTTATGCTCGTCCATCCGCTTGCGGAATTCCTCGATTACCTTATCATTTGTATCTGTTTCGATACGTTTTACATCCTTTCGCAGGACCATATAATCCTGCATCATCTGATTACGTTCATAATAAATGCTGTATCCCTGCAGCTTGTAAAATCCATCCTCAGATGTTATGTAAACTGTTTCCTCTCCGTCCGTACCATTGCATAAATACATCAGCTTGTTTGGCTCCCCAAAATACTGGATATGCTGTTTCCAATAATTGATGGGGCTTAGGTCATCACCAGGCCTGCCGCATATAAACCAGCCCTGTACAGACCTCTTGGGAAAAAGCTGCTCCATGCTGCGGTAGGCTCTCTTCCAGGACAGCTCGGAAAATATCACTCTCCTGCCTGCCTCCGTCACATCCTCCATTTCCAAAGCTCCGTCAATGAAGATATATGGCGTTCCGTCGTTGAATTCCACACCGCCTAACAGAAGACCAACCCGCAGTTCCTGTCCACCCGCAGGATACAGACGTTTCAAATAAGTATTTACATAATCTTCCATATAAAGTTTTACAATCTGATCCCTTTCCCCGATCTGCCTGATATTCTTCGGCAGCTTGGGGAACGGATTATATAATTCACCCATTGGCTCACCCCGCTATTCTTTTTAATCCAATGAATCATAGCATACAATGGGTGAGAATCGTGTCAAAGGAGTGCAGTGTTTTCCCATAACTTTTCGACAAGATAAATACTGTAGCTGATGCAGTCAGCCATTCGCATGACTATGGAAAGCCGTATGCTCTGCAGCATGAGAGGATCGTAATTCCCGCAGCTTCCTACGATGCCGGTAATAAAAATATCTCCCACGGCACGAAGCTCCTTGCTGACTCCAAGGCCCGGCTTTAATGCCCCTTTTCCAAGGGTCACATAGCCGATGTGTTCCATGCTTCCCACGGAAGCATCCACTGCTACCACCACATGATTGGGATAACGAATCTTTAAAATGGCCTGGTAAGTCTCCAGGTTCATGGCATGGACCGGCCGTTCCAGTGTTCCCAGGATCTCCAGATATTCCAGCTCTTTTTCCTTCAGCTTGTAGCCGATCAGCGGCCCAAGACTGTCCCCGGTGGAGCGGTCGGTTCCAATACATAAAAACAGCACCCCTGCTGCCTTTCGGTTTTCCTGCTCCGTGCGTATCATGTCGTAAAGCCTGGAAGCAAACTCCTCTGCTTCAAATGTCTGCCTTGTATCATAATAAAAAACGTCCCGGTTTCCGCGGATCGCAATTCTTTCCCATAATTTCATAATATCCTGCCTTGCTGTCCTTATTTCTGCAGGCAATGAGCCCTGTACAGGAATACTTGTATTTCTGCATTTGGCAAATGCTGCAGGAGTCAAATACCACATAGCCGGCTGCGGGATATTTGACTTTCTCTGTTCTATTATAAGCCGCCAATTATGGAATTATTCACCACACCCCTGGGGAAAATTATGAAAAAACAGGTGCAGGGTAAAAGCACACATATGCCCTTTTCCTGCACCTTGATCTTATTCCTTAAGACTTTTATAAAGGGTTTTCGCTTCACTGATGGTGGAAGCCTTGCCCATCCGGATCATATCGGCCAGTTCATCAAGCCTCTCCGGAACCATAAATTCTTTTCCAATATAGGATGCATAGTTGTCATTGATAAACAATGTCTGCTCCTTTACCCTGATTTCTGCCTCCTTGGCATTGCCTGCTGCCGCTTCATATTCTTCCTCAAGCTTTGCGATCTTTTCCCTGCTGTTGCCGGCAATCTCATCAGACAGAATGGTCCGTGTCACCTTATCAAAGGTGTTTAAGGCTTCCCGCTTTTTATCGGCGATGTTTGCTAGGTCCTGGTCGATCTGGGCAATCTCGTCATCGTACTTTTCCAGATTGTAAACGGCTTCGTCACGGTCCCGTTTTATGGAACGGATAATCACACGGATCTTCCGGTTGTTTGCCTTCATAAGATCCCTGATGGATCTCCCTTTCCGCAATGCATTCTGATGTCTCACCTTGGTAAGGTTATTAATAAGGATATATAGACCCCCGAAAAACAGGATGGCAACAAAGTATATCCCCATCAGGTAGAAGGGGGATTTCTCCGGAAGGAGCAGATAGACACCGCAGGGGATTGCGAGAAAGAACAGGAGTATGTTCAAAAGCAGTACAAATGACTCAGAAAATCCCCTGGGAAAATACAGGGCATAATACCAGCCGCTTTTGCAAAGACCAGGAACCCGGTCCTGCTGGAAAACAGTCTTCATCTGCAGCATTAATTCCCGGTTGTTTCCCTTAATCTCCGCCGTCTCCTCCTGGATCCGTTCCCTGATGCCCTGGGTTTTCGCCTTCTCCCGCTTACTTCTCACCCGTTTTAAGAGGTCCTGTTCCCTGGCGATCTCCCTGTCATAGGTGTCGTTAATTTCTTCCAGACGCTTCTTCACCGTAAGGCTGATGGCATCTGTCACAGCCCTTCTCTCTGCTTCCAGTTCCTTTTCCAGACGTTTTTCTTCCAGACGGAACTTTTCCAATAAATTTTTGCTTACAGATAACTCCTGAACAGCCCTGCAGGCCTCTCCAAGAAAACCAACCTGATCCGATATGGGTTGCGCCATCTTAAGTCTTCCTCCTTCGGTTTTTCCTACAAAGATTCTATCATATTTTTCATTGTTTTACAATGTCCGTCATTTTCCTTCTTGCCTTTTTCTGCAAGGTAATGCTATAATCGTTGCATTATAAAAACTACTGACGGCAGCCGCTTATTTCAGAAAGGAGTTTCCGCTTATGTTTCGCATGTGGGCAAAATTAATGAAAGACACCAGAATCGTGAAAGATACCGTCATCTCCATCTCAGACTACAGCCTTTCCAGGACTTCCATGGTCTTTCAGGCGCTTGATGATATCTGCCTCCAGTTTGATCTTGGAAAACCTATATGGCTGGATGCGACCATCAAGGGGTTTCAAAAACATTCCAAAGTCCGGTTTACCCAGGATAATTTTATTGAGCACATTGATTTTGATTTTCTGGAAATCCAGGTGATTGAGGAATAGGCTTTCAAAGAACCAGGTATTTCTTCTATATTTAAAAAGCCCTCCCCTGAAGTGACAAGGAAGGGCCGGTACGGGACAAATGGAGAATGGCAGCATCTCGAAAGGGCCCCTGAAACCTAAATCTCACCCTTCCATTTACTGACACTTCCCCGAACCATCAATTTTGTAGGCAAGGAAATATGCATACTGATTTCACGGCCGGAATATATCCTTTCCGCCAGTATACTTACTGCCTGAGAACCCATAAAATCCATATAAATGTGAACGGTCGTAAGAGGGGGAATCAAATATTTGGCAATGGAGATATCATTAAATCCGATGACACTGATATCCTCCGGAATTCCAAGCCCTGCCTCCTGTATGGCTTTATAACAGCCAACAGCTAAAGAATCGTTTGCAGTAAAGATAGCGCTTGGTCTTTCTTCCATGGCCAGGAGTTCCTTTCCAAGCCGGTATCCCTGCTTGGGGGTATAGCCGCCTATTTTAATATATCCCTCATTTAAAATCCCTCTCTCCTCCATGAAAGATCGAAAAATGGGAACCCTTAAATCCACCACTTCTTTCCCATCCACATCCACATCACGGCCCCCAATGAATGCAATCTTTCTGTGGCCCTCCTGCAAAAAATAGCTGAGCACCTTCTTTACAGAGTGTTTTAAATCTGTTACCACGGAATCAAATAGATCTAAGTCACCTAATGCATCCACAAAAACAGCAGGTTTATTAAATGCTTTTACCTTATTTACCATGGATTCACTAAAGGTCCCAAGGCAAATCAATCCGTCCAGATTAGAAGTGCTTTCTACAGAATCCCCCAGATTGACCGGGAACCGTTTAAACCCTTCCTCTTCTATTTTCCTCTCTATTGCAATGCGTACAGACAGATAAAAGGTATCTTCTAATTCCTCTTCAAGGGAATAGGAAGATATCATGCCAAGCTTTAATTTCTTTTTATACTTCTTCTTGTCCCGCATCTGATACTCTAACCGTTCTGCGGCCTCAAACACTCTTTGTTTCGTCTCGTCCTGTACATTTAACGTGTCATCAAAATTAAGGACACGAGATACGGTCGCAGCAGAAACACCTGCCATTTCAGCTATTTCTTTAATTGTTGCCACTATTTTTTCCTTCCTCGCTTCTTATATTGTCCTCATTTTATCATATCTGGTTTTGTGCCGCAACTATCATCATGTGCCTGCTGCAATATATAATTCCATACAATTGGGCCATATGATTCTATGGACCCCAACTGCAGCCCACATGTTGCTCATCGTCATTCCACTATTTTCAGCAGATCCGAAAACGTATTTAATTGATAAGCTGCAATCTTACAGGATATCCCATCCCCAATTGCCCCACAGTCCATATTTCCGGCTTTGGCAGCTTCCAGTCCGGCTTTGGCATCTTCTACCACAAGGCAGTCTTTGGGAGCCTCAGAAAGGAACCTGGCCGCTTTTAAAAACACTTCCGGGTCAGGTTTGGAATGAGTAATATTATTTCCGTCAGAAATGGCATCAAAGTACCCCAAAAGGCCAATTCGCTCTAAGATAAATCCTGCATTCTTACTGGAAGAGCCAATGGCAAGCTTTAACCCTTTTAGACGGAGGGCATCCAGTGTTGCCTTTACTTCCTGAGAAAGATTCTTTGGGCTCATATGTTTCAATAATTCCTTATAGATCTCATTTTTCTTTTCTGCTAAAGATGATTTTTCTTCCTGGTTTAAGTTCCCGTGATAATTCTCTAAAATGATCTCAAGGCTTTCCATGCGGCTTACTCCCCGCAAACGGTTATTGATTTCTTCATCAAAATAAACGCCCAGCTCATCTGCAACCTGTTTCCAGGCCTGATAATGGTATCTGTCTGTATGGCAGATAACCCCATCCAGATCAAAAATCACTGCCTTATATTTCATAAGGAATTCCTCCTAATTCTACCTGCCCGGCCTCTGAAAGATTTGATATTACAACTGCTCCCAAGATGATTATGCTGCCTGCCAGCATACGGGGGGTAAGGATTTCCCTGAGAATCAAAATAGAAAATAATGTTCCAAATACGGATTCCAGGGACAAAATAATGGCCGCTTTTGTTTCATCCACATATTTCTGGCTGGCAGTCTGAAGAAGGTAGCATACCGTTGTGCTGATCAAGCCTAAATACAGCACACTTAAAATTCCCTTCTCTGTAACGTGAAACTGTGTTTCTCCAAAAGCAATCAGACTAATGACAGATAAAAAGAATGCGGTTATCATCTGAATAAAGTTTAATACAGTAGCACGGTATTTCTTGACAAATTCACTTGTAAGAAATATTTGAAAAGCAAATCCAACAGCACAAATAAGCGTCAGCCCATCCCCAAGGCCTAAGGAAAAATTACGGTCCAATGACAGCAGAGCCACGCCTGCTACGGACATCACTGCCCCGGCTATCCCTCTTGCTCCTATTTTCTTTCTTAAAATCAGAAATGAAATAAACGGCACAATCACTACATTTAATGCTGTTAAAAATGCATTTTTAGAGGGTGTGGTGTATTGCAGCCCTATAATCTGAAATGCAAATCCGGCAAAGAGGGCAACCCCCATAAGCCCCCCTGCCATTACTTCTGATTTTGTGATTCCTCTTAAGGACCGGAGGCTGACCAGCCCCATTAAAATCGTGCCTAAGAGAAACCGGACCGTCATAATCTGGAATGGCCTCATGCTCTCCAGTGCCATGTCGCTGGCAACAAAGCCGCCGCCCCATATAATGGTTACTAAGATAAGCCCCCCGATTGCAAGCTTTTTTTTCATGAATATGTCCTCTCTATTCCCTGGATGCCTTTACGGTCTGCCCATTTATCTTTACTTCCAAAGCTTCCCCGTCCAATACCTTCACGATGACGCTGTTATCTCTGGTGATCGTGATTTTTAACCAGGAATTCAGATAGTGGAGGCAAAAATCCAGCCCCTCCCATTCCTTTGGCAGGTGAGGGCAAATAGACAAGATGCCGTGTTCCCCAATGGACACCCCGGCAAAGCCAAATACGACGGTCTGCCATACACCGCCGGTATTGGCAGCATGAATCCCTTCCCTTGTATTTTTCTGTAAGTTCAGCAAATCAAGGAAGGCTGCTCTTTTTAAATAGCGGTATGCTTTGGAATCATCTCCAACCTTTAATCCCATAACAGAGTAAATACTTGGACTTAAAGAAGAGCCATGAAGGGTACGTTTCTCATAATACTCGTAATTTTTCCGAATCTCATCTTCCGTAAATTCTTCTCCCATTAAGTGCAGCAGCATGACCACATCCGCCTGCTTAATGATCTGTGTCTGCCTTGCCTTCCTGGTTTTCAGAGCTTCCGGACGAACCGGCCAGTCATTTTCGTCGTACTTCTCAATCACCACATCTTCCAGCTTAAAGTAACCTTCAAACTGCTCCAACAGGCCCCCGCCTTCTTTTCCCGGAAGGTACATCTTTTCCTGGACAATCTCCCAAGCCTTGATTTCCTGGGCTGTCAACCCTGTTTTCCGGATCAGCATTTCATATTCTTTGGCATGCCCTTTTTTAAGGGTATCAATTAAGGAAATCACATAGCCCAGATTCCATTTTGCCAGATAATTTGTATAAAGATTGTTATTCACCGGCTCATGCCATTCATCAGGGCCGGTTACTTTGTTAATCTCATAACGGTCCTTCTCAGCCACATATTCACACCTGCTGGCCCAAAACCTTGCTGTCTCTGTTAAAATCTCCGCTCCCTGGTTCAGTAAAAAATCTGTGTCCCTGGTAATTTTTACATAATTATAAATTCCATAAGCAACTGCTGCCGTCACATGATGCTCATAAACTGCCACATAACAGCGGTAACAGGAACCATCCGGCTCAATGGTCCAATCAGGGCATTGCTCTGTGCCGTCATCTGCGGACTCCCATGGGTATTGTGCGCCTTTGTAGCCGTTTTTCCTGGCATTTGCCCTTGCTGCTTCCAGCAGATGATACCGGTAAGATTCCAGATTCTTTGCCGTTTTCGGAAAAATGTATGCAAAAAAAGGAAGCATGAAAATTTCCGTATCCCAAAAGGCATGTCCGCCGTATTCTTCGCCGGAAAGAAGCTTCGCGCCTACATTGACCCGGTCATCTCTCTCATTGCCCGTGCTCATTAAGTGGAAAATATTAAAACGGACTGCCCGGTCCAGCTCATAATCACCTGCAATGCGGATATCCGCTGCTTTCCACATGTCCTCATAAACTGACCTATGGGCTTCCAGCTCTTCTTCAAACCCTGTTTCCAAAAATCCATCTATTTCTTCTTTTACAGACCTATGAAGTGCATATCTGGCTTCTTCACGTTCCGTATACATAGACACATATTTTATGATTTCTATTGTTTCCCCTTCTATGGCATCAAAATCACTAAACTCCACCCCTTGTTCCCCAAAGGCATGGAACATCCTGTTTTTCAGAATACCCTTGCCGTTTCTATAGGCTTCTATCCGGCATCCTGCCCCTATATGAAGGTGGTTGTCTCTGGTGGCCACCTCCATATAAATACCGTCTTTATCCAGCGCTTCATTTGCTGTCATATATGTATGTTTCACTTTGAAGCGGGGGGCATCATGGAAGTTAATAATGGTACCGTCAATGATGTTCTCCACTTCTATGATGCCGCTGTAATTTAACGGTGTGACATATAGCTTGATTCCCATGCGGTGTACATTGGCACGGCTTACAAATCTTATTCCTTCCACCAGGGTTTCTCTTCCCTTTTTATCCCGCAATATAAAACTTTTTCCAAGAAGGGCCTGTTTCATATCAAGGACTCTGGTAAACTTAAGAATCTCACAGTTTTCTATTCCAATCAGCTCTTTTTCAATGGTAAGCTTTATCCCAAGCCAATTAGGAAGGGCAGCAAGCTCCCGCATAAAGGTTTCTGATTTATCAAATACCCCGTTAATGTATAAATAGGGAAGGGATATTTTTGTTCCTTCCTCATAGCTTCCCCTGATCCCCAGATAACCATTGGATAAACTGAATAAACTTTCAAATTTCAGATTTTCTTCCGGATCATATTCCGGCTGCAGAATCATCCAGTCATCGGAGCTTAACATCTCCTTTAATTTCCCTGAAAATCGCTCTTTTATCATTCTTTGACTGCTCCTTTATGTCTTCCTAGTCCAAATAACGCTTCTTTGCTTCCGTTCTCACTTCCCCTTCAGCAACCACCTGCAGAACAAATGCCATAGAAAAGTCCTGAAGCTTACCTTTAAATTCTTCTAACTGTTCCTCTCCGCAGCTATTGCTTCCAAGGCCGGACTGTAAATAATCCAGATGGATCTCCACATGGTCTGCCCGCTGTATCTGGA
This sequence comes from Lacrimispora brassicae, assembly GCF_054772055.1. Lineage (NCBI taxonomy): Bacteria > Bacillati > Bacillota > Clostridia > Lachnospirales > Lachnospiraceae > Lacrimispora > Lacrimispora brassicae. The sequence continues at coordinate 42,288 of NZ_BRYH01000002.1, forward strand.
ATGGGTGCTTTGCCTCTTCCAGGCTTTCATCGGTATAATTTGCAAGATTTAATCCCAAAGGCGCTTCCATCTTACATAACAGGCTCTTATTCCCGTCTCCTATCCCAAACCATTTCACTTCTTGCCTGTGGCCATTTTCCTGGGGGAATACATAGTTGGTTCCCATCCCATCCACAGTACTGGAATAAATCCCCATCACGCTGGCGGCTTTGCTGTCTGAATAGTTTTCACCAGGTCCAAGGCCGTACCACACTGCCTTTTGAAGGGATTGATTCCCCTTCATGACCACACCGATTCTGGGCAGGAAAGGAGGTTCCAGCTTTCCTCTCTGGATCGCCTTACCCTTCAAATCCACTTTGACCTGGCCGCAGGAATAGATGGTATATTCATAGTCACATTCAAAACCCCAGGACTGATTTAAGCATCCAAAATATTTTCCAATAGAAACAACTACTTTATCAGCCTCTGCTTCATAAGTAAAATACTCTGTCTGTTCACTGGATTTCTGAATAAAATATTTATTCATCCAGTCCTCTTTTTTATACATATCATTATCAATGGTGGCACGGTATACGCTCATTACCGGACCTTCCCTTAAAAATTCCTGACCTTCCGTCCCAACAGACAGCAGCTTCCCAAATATTTTATGGAACGTTACCGTGACGGCCCCGTTCCCTACCTTAAGGATATCCGTTGTTTCAGATACCTGCAGTGGTTCTCCTTTGGGGCGTTCCTCAAGGACATCACAGCATAGATCCAATGGAAACTGTACTTTTAAAATCTCATGGCCGGCATTGGCAAAGATTGTATCCTTTTTCTGGCATACCCTGATATTCAGATAATAATCGGTATTTGCTTCAGGCATGAAGGGAAGGAAGGGTATTGTTACCTTCTCAGCTTCATGAGGAAGGGCAGTCATATGAGAAATGCATCCTTCCTGAACAATATGTTCTTCTGCCTGGATCTCCCACCTTAAAGAAACATGGTCCAGTGTCAGGAAGTCATAATAGTTCCTCACAAGAATCTCCCGTCCGGCACCTGTCCTTGTCACTTCCACCGGTGCAATGACCTGTTTATATTCCAGCAGGGCCGGGGAAGGGGTTCTATCGGGCATCAGCAGCCCATCAATACAGAAATTCCCGTTTGTGGGGAAATCCCCGTAATTCCCCCCATAGCGGTAGTAGGTTCCCTTTTCGTCTTCAGTATAGATGCCATGGTCATACCATTCCCACAGAAAACCGCCTTGAAGCCGTTTATATTTGCGGTACATCTCCTGATATGAATTTAATCCGCCCGGTCCATTTCCCATGGCGTGTCCATATTCACACATAACATGGGGTTTATTCCCCTTAGAATCTGATTCTCCAATCTCTTTCAGCCTTTTTAACCTTGTGTACATGGTAGAATACACGTCGGCCACTTCTGCTTCATAATCTCCTTCATAGTGGATCAGCCTTGTAGGGTCCAGTTCTTTTATTGCCTTGGCAGCACTTTTAAAATTACAGCCAAAGCTGGATTCATTCCCCATGGACCACATAATAATGCAGGGATGATTCCGGTTCCTCTTTACCATGCGCACGCTTCTGTCCACATAGGCTTCTGCCCAGGACGGGTCATCGGTAATCCAGTCATACCTTTCTACCCATTCAAATCCATGGCATTCTAAATCTGCCTCATCAATCACATAAAGCCCATATTCATCGCATAAATCATAGAGATATCCATTGGCAGGATAGTGAGAACAGCGCAGTGCATTAATATTATGCTGTTTCATAAGCAGGATATCCGCTTCCGTCTGTTCCCTTGTGACACAGCGCCCTTCTTTTGGATGGTAGTCATGGTGATTCACACCGTTTAACAGAATCACCTGATTATTTACTCTGAAGTTATTATCTTTTATTTCAACCTTACGAAATCCCACACGCACCACGATTTCATGCTTGCCTGCAGATACTGTCAACTCATATAAATCAGGGGTTTCTGCCGTCCAGAGTTCTGCACCGGGAATCAACTCGTTTAAGTGTGCCTTTCCCTCTTTTGCCTGAAAGCTTCCACCGGTAACTGCCGTTCCATTTCTTTCTATTTTCCATGTACCCTCACATGTTTCCTGCTTTGTGGTAATATCTGCTCTTAAGATGCCATTTTCATAAGAGCTGTCCAAATCTCCATCCACCGTACAGTCAATAATACTGTCTTTGGGCTCATTGATTAATTCCACATCCCGGTAAATCCCGGAAAGCCACCACATATCCTGGTCTTCCAAATAAGTTCCATCAGACCATTTATAGACCCGCAGGGTAATGTCATTCTCCCCCTCCTGAACATAGGCTGTAATATCGAATTCACTTGGAAGGCGGCTGACCTTGCTGTATCCTGCATGTATCCCGTTGACCCATACATCAAATGCGCTGTCCACACCGTGGAATTTTAAAATAGTATCATTCTCAATCCATTCCCTGCTGATGTGGACTGTTTTTTTATAAATTCCCGTGGGATTTTCTGAGGGTACAAAAGGCGGATTGACCGGAAATAAATACAGCACATCCGTATAGTGCATCCGGTCATATCCTCTCAACTGCCACACAGAAGGCACGTCAATGATATCCCACTCTGTACCTGTTCCTTTGTTCATAAATCCTTCGGGTGACAGTTCCGGCGCTTCCAAATAGAGGAATCTCCACTCTCCATTTAAATTAATTCTGGAAGCAGAATCTTTATAAAATTCTGTACGGGCTTCCCTTCTTCCAATATGTCCCAGGGTCTGGTCTTCCCATCTCTTTTTTTCTCGCCTTATCATTTTTTGTTTCTCCTCTAAGTGTTTATGTCAAACAAATGCTCTTTCTATTTAATAGAACCACTTGTCCCTTCTACAATATACTTTTGCGCAATAATAAATATAATAATTGGCGGGATAATCATGATGATTGTAATACAAAGCATAGGGATAATCCGTGTGCTGTGAACTCCCTTAAAGGTTGCAAGCCCTAAAGCAAGCGTATATTTACTTCTGTCATGAAGGAAAATCAATGGTCCAAGATAATCGTTCCACACCGTAATCATATTTAAGACACCTACCAGAATGAGGGAGGGTTTTAAGATCGGCATGAAAATTTTCCAATAAATCTGAAATGCATTGGCACCGTCAATGCGCGCCGCCTCTTCAAAGTCCTTGGGAACTCCCATTAAAAATTGTCTCATTAAGAAAATGTAGTAGGCAGAACCAAACCATGCCGGCACAATCAGCGGTTTTAATGTGTTAATCCAGCCAAATAAATTAAATTCCATATATTGAGGTATCATGGTAACATCCCATGGAATCATCATAGTAGAAAGTAAAATCATAAATAACAGGTTTTTCCCTTTAAACTCAAACCTTGCAAAACCATATGCCACCAAAGAACAGGAAAGGATCTGCCCTGCAGTAGTCATAACCGCAATAATAATAGAATTTTTTAAATATGTACCAAAAGGCTGTGATTCCCATGCATTTTTAAAATTCTCAAACAGCCATTTGGAGGGAAATAACCGGGGCGGATAGGCAATGGCTTCTGCTTCCGTTTTAAAGGCAGTAAAGAACATATAAATAAAAGGTGCAAGAAAGTAAACTGCAATAGCCGTCAGCAGGGTATAGATAATAAATTTTGATTTCCTGGACATCTTCATTATTTTTTCCCTCCCTTTTTCTTCTTTCCAGCCTTTGCTTCCGTTTCATAAAATACCCATGTAGAAGAAGACTTAAAGATCAATGCCGTCAGAATTAAGATAATAATAAACATCGCCCATGCATTGGCGCTTGCATACCCCAGCTTATGGTGCTTAAACGCGTTGTTATAGGTATACAGTCCATAAAAATAGGTGGATTTTAACGGACCTCCCCCAGTCAGCAGCATTACCAGCGTCACCTGCTGGAAGGAACTGATGACAGAAGTGATTAAATTAAACAAAATTGTTGGTGTAATAATCGGCAGGGTAATGCTGAAAAACTGTTTCGCAGGACTGGCTCCATCTAAGGATGATGCTTCATATAAATCAATGGGGATATTCTTAATATCCGTATAAAAAATGAGCATCATTGTTCCCACACCAAAAGCACTGGCCAAAACAACTGCAAACAGGGCCCAGGCAGGATCTACCAGCCACCTGGGACCTTTAATCCCCAGTAAGGATAATAAATAATTCAATACGCCGTAGTCCCCATTTAAAATCCAGCCCCAGATAATCGACACTGCCACGCCGGAAATAACTGCGGGTATATAAAAAATCGTACGGTATATTTTTACCCCATTGACCGGCTGTGTGATTAACATAGCAAGGAACAGGGCAATTGCCATATTTAACGGTACAAAAATCGCTGCATACTTTAAGCTGATTGTAAGAGATTTCCAGAACTGATTATCCTTGGTAAACATTTCAATATAATTGCCGAACCCCTTAAATACCGGATCAGACGTCAATGGCCAGTCAAAAAAGCTCATGCCCAGGGACAGAATAAGCGGTCCGATTGTAAATACTAAAAACCCGATAATCCACGGAGTAATGAAGAAGTACGGAGTTGCATTCCTTATAAACTTTTTTTGCTTCATAGCGTTTCTCCCATTAAGCTGATTCTTTTTTTCTTGGCCCTTTAAAGGAATCTGGCTGTCTGGGATCTATGCACCAGACGGCCAAATTCATCTTTTCTATTTTGTTTTACTGCTGTGCTGCACTGTTCAATACATCCGGCACGCTCTGAAGGGAACTTGGATTAAACACTTCTTCAAAGGACAGGGACAGATCTTCTGATAGTTCAGACCAGTTTTTAATAATGAAGCTTGCTGGAGTATAGCCGGCACTTTGCTCAAGCATTAAGTAAAACGGCGCATATTCCGGCTGTTCCATGATCTTTTCTGATTCTACCACACTGTTCAGTACCGGTAATTCCAAGCCGATTCGTGCTTTATTGGATTCTTCATTGGTCCAGAACTTCACAAATTCCCATGCTGCTTCTTTATTCTTACTGTCTTTAGAAATGGAAATACCGGAAGAACTTAAAATGCTGACAGAATCTTTTCCTGCATTGGCAAAAGCAGGAATGGCAACCACACCATAGTTTAACCCGTCTTCTTTCAGAGAATTAATTGCCCATGAACCATATACATACATTGCCGCAGCTCCGGAACGGAATTCATCGGTACCGCTTTTTTCTGTGGCAATTGCATACCCTTCTTTCTCCATATCCTGGAACATCTGAAATACTTCCTCTGATCCTTTGGAATTAATATTTCCATCCAGTTTTCCATCTTTATCACAATATGCAGCTCCATTGCTCCATAAATACATTTCAAAATCATATGGATCCGGCTTCATAGGGAATGCAAAGCCTTTTGCAGAGGTTTTTTCAGATATGGTCTTTGCCGCCTGCTGCAAATCATCCCATGTCCAATCATTGGCTGGCTCAGAGATTCCTGCTTCCTGGAATAAATCCTTATTATAGAACAACGTGTGTGTTGTAAATCCGATGGGAATACCATATACCTGTCCATCCATGGAATTGTAATTCCACAAGGTATCATAGAAATTTGCTTTATATGCTTCCCCTTCTTTTTCAATGAAACTATCCAGCGGTTCTAACCCCTCATAGTATGACGGATAATTCCACATATACATGACATCGGGAGTATCCCCGGAGCCCATGCCTGCACTGATCTTTGTATCAAAATCACTTCCATAGGCTTCTAAAGCTACTTCAATGCCATCATGTGCCGCATTAAACTTATCCACCAGTTCCTGCTGGCGGTCTACATCTTCCGCCACATCCCAGGACGCAAAACGGATTTTTGTTTTTCCGCCTTTTGCTGTATCCTGATTGGCTTTACTGCCGCCACATCCACTTAATACGGCTACTGCTGTCAGAGATAACATACACAATGCTGTCAACTTTCTTTTCATAAATTACCCTCCTGTTTACTTGATAAAAACATTATATAATTTACTAGGTAATTTTTCAATAGTTTTAGTTGATTCCTTGTATTTTCTTCTATTTTTAACATTTTTATCGCACCATATTTGTGCATAATTCCTCATTTTAATAACAGTTTTTATTCTTTTTGATTTTTCCCCATTAGTTAACAATAAAACTTTTACCAACATGGATAAGGATTGTCCTTAACGTCCTTGCCAGGATTAAGAAAACAGATGATATGTCTTTTTTTTCACAAAGTAATTGTAAACCGCTTTAGAATGGTATATACTGCTTTCCATAACCCAGCCTTTCCCTAAATATGCGGTTGTTTTCTTTCCAAAAACAGTATTGCCGGGGCAGAATTGATGCTTTATATCGTTTGTGCAGTGTTTCAGATTTTCTCATTAACAGAGTTTAACAGATAAATTCAGATTTTGAAGGAAGAGGATATAAAAATGAAAACCTTAACATTAAAGAAATTATGTGACCACCCGGAATTTTTAGATGAGGCAGCTTCCTGGTTTTCTCAAAAATGGGGCATTCCTGTTGAGGCTTACAAGGAAAGCATGGAACAAAGTATCAATCAAAAAACAGGAATCCCTCAATGGTATATAGTTTTAAATGAAAACCTGGAAATGATAGCAGGGGCAGGAATAATAGAAAACGACTTCCATGACCGGAAAGACTTAAGCCCAAATTTGTGCGCATTGTATGTAAAAGAAAATTATCGGGGCCAGGGCATCGCAAAGTATCTTTTAGATTTTTCCAGAAAAGATTTAAGTAATATGGGATTTGAAACCCTATATCTGATAACAGACCATACAGAATTTTATGAAAAGTGCGGTTGGGATTTCCTTACAATGATAAATGGAGATGACGGCAACTCCCAACGAATGTATGCCGCTTCCACCTTAAAAGAACCTGAAACATTCCATTGATGGCAAGGGGGGAGCTTTTCCATAGGTTCTGCCATTTCAAATGCCGCTGCCCTCAAAGGAGGACAGCGGCATTTTCACAACAGTGCCGGTTAAGGCAGTATTTTATTCTATTTGGATCGTCTTACTGATTTTCCAGTGCACTGGCATCGATTTCCGTATAACCCTCCAGATCCGGCGCAGTGACTTCAACGGTCTGGCCGGGGCTGTTATAGGTGGAATCCGTATCCATAACCATGGCTATGGTCTGATCCTGGGCATTCATTTCAAGAGACATCTTTATCTTGGAGTTGGTAAAATACCCCTCCTTATTGACCGTGGCTTCGCCGCTGGCCTCCTTAATGGTATAGGTTACCCCTTCCATGTTGGTTCCAAGCTGGCCCATTAAATCCTGTACGTATGCATCCATCTTTTCAGCATCAACCGTAAAGGTAAGGACCCGGTTATCTCCATCCTTCTTTGCCGTGACATCCTTTAAATAAGAAGAATTTACGCTTGCACCTTCTGTGCTCTGCTTGATTTGTTTCATCATGGCATCTAAATCCATAGCGTATTTAATCTTCTGGCCCATGGAATCCATATAATAATATCCGTTCTCATAGTACATAAGTATATCCAGATCCTGGCCCATAAGTGAAGTAGTCCCCTTGGCCAGATACCTCATGTTCTCGGTGTTTATGTCCGCCATCTTCATATCCAGATCCATTTTGATATCCGTGGTGTCCTCTCCCTGGGTCATCTGCATGTTGATCGCAGAGATCACATCCATGGAAGCCAGCTCCGACGTTTTTTTCGAAGCCTCATCATAGAGCACCTTGGGATCCTTTTCCGCCTTGCAGGCAGCCAATGACAAAGCTGTGGCCAAAGCAAGGAAAAGCATTAAGCATTTTTTCATATCTTCCTCCTTAATCATGTTGTTTTTTTAGCATGCACTTTAAGTATACTATACTGCACCGCCATTTCATATCTAAGATTTTCTTAAATATCTCTTTATTATTTCCAAAAAATCTAAACAGCCAAAAGCGCCGGAGCCCCGGTCCGACCTTATATAAAAGTCTGAACCAGAACACCGACGCGGTCTGCCGACACCTTATAATCGTTTTAAAAGCTCCTCCCTTTCTTTCTCATATCCCGGTTTTCCAAGAAGGGCAAACATATTCTTCTTATAGCTTTCCACTCCCGGCTGGTTAAACGGATTCACGCCCAAAATATATCCGCTGATGCCGCATGCATATTCAAAGAAGTAGAAAAGCTGTCCCAGACTGTACTCATCCTGCTTAGGGATCCTGACCATTAAATTGGGCACGTCCCCGTCGGTATGAGCCAGAATGGTTCCGTTCATGGCGCTTTTATTGACAAAATCAACGCTCTTTCCTGCCAGATAGTTCATACCGTCGGTATCAACCTCTTCTTCCTTAAGAAGGATCTCCGCGGAAGATTCTTCTATATCCAGTACGGTTTCAAACATAATTCTGGCCCCATCCTGAATAAACTGTCCCATAGAGTGTAAGTCTGTGGTCAAATCCACTGCCGCCGGAAAGATCCCCCTTTGATCCTTTCCTTCACTTTCCCCAAACAACTGCTTCCACCACTCGGAAACATAATGAAGGCTTGGCTCATAGTTTGCCACGATCTCCACTGCTTTTCCCTTTCGAAGCAGGATATTGCGCACAGCCGCATACCGGAGGGCGCCGTTTGACTCATAGTCCGCTTCCAGGGCTTCCTTCCTGGCCGCCTCTGCGCCTTCCATCAATTTATCAATATCAGCGCCGGACACTGCAATCGGAAGAAGGCCGACTGCCGTAAGCACTGAGAAACGTCCTCCTACATCATCCGGAACTACAAAGGATTCATAGCCTTCCTCGTCAGCCAGATTCTTCAATGCGCCCCTTGCCTTATCCGTGGTGGCATAAATCCTTTTATTTGCCTCCTCACGGCCATATTTCTCAATCAGCATATCCTTAAATACCCGGAAGGCGATTGCCGGCTCTGTGGTTGTCCCAGACTTTGATATAATATTAACGGAGAAATCCTTTCCATCCAGCACATCCTTTAAATCCTGGATGTATTTGCTGCTGATGCTGTTTCCAACAAAATAGATCTCCGGAGTTTTACGTTTTCCTTTCGGCAATACATTGTAAAAGCTGTGGGATAAAAATTCTATGGCTGCCCTGGCTCCAAGATAGGAACCACCGATACCGATGACCAGCAGGACCTCAGAATCATTTTGAATCTTCTCTGCTGCCACCTTTATTCTCTGGAATTCTTCCTTATCATAATTCACCGGAAGGTCGATCCAACCTAAGAAATCACTGCCTGCACCGGATTTGTCCATCAGCACATTCTTGGCACACATTACCGTGGCCTTCATATTCTCCATTTCCTCTGCTGATACAAAACCTGCTGCCCTGGAATAATCAAAAATTACATTTCCCATTGCTAATATTCTCCTTTTCCTTATAATCTCACAAAGGCAACGAGCCGAAGTCAAGCGAACTTGACCTTGGCGACTGCCTGCAAAATCAAATAGCCCGCGGCTTGCTATGGGTTATCTGACTTCAGGTTCTTGACCCCCTGCTTAGGAAAATTATACCATAGAATAGTTCTAAATGCGACATGATTTTCGTTCTGCCTTCCAAAGGTTCATGTTAAATACTCCTGGAGAATTTCACCGATCAGCTTTAACTCATCAGGACTTAAATCCTTAAGCCAGTCCTCTCCCTGCCTGCCTCCCCGCTCTCTTTCCCGGCTGGCGGCAATCTGTTCCAGGCTCCGTTTTAAGTAATCCACATCCCGCCTGGAATTTTTCATATCCGGCTGCCCCTGGACCTCTCCCCTTTCGGTTCCGGCCTCAGGAGTTTCCGAAAATGCCTCCATGGACTGCTTTTGCGGGCGGTTCCTTATGGATTTTTCCAAGGAGCTGTTCCTCTGCCTTGCACTTCTCCTGTCCGCCTTCTTGTCCTGCTCCGGTTCGCTTTCCACCCCTCCCATTGATGATGGGGGATAAATAGATCTTATATTTTCACGGGTTTCCATATGAGGCCCCGATATTGCCTGTAAATCTTCTCTTTCCAGATCCAGTCGGTAAATCAACGTATTTTCCAAATAATTGTCCAGAGACGCAAATAGCTGCTGCCGTTTCTCCGGAATTCCTGCGCCGTGGTCCACCAGAATGGTAAACAGTCCGGCCATGATCCCTGCAGAGCCATACAAGACTATGTAATAAGAATCAGTGCGGTACCAGTAGGCTGCGAACGCCGCCGCCCCTCCTGTTAAAAAGCACCACAGCGTCATTTGGTTGGAAAACATATTCCATCCGTGAAGTGTTATTCCCATATGTTTAAAATCATACATCTGCCGTTCCAGATACGGCTTTACCTTTGGGATTCCCTGGTTCATCTGGTACGTGGTTTCTGTCTTCTGCTTAAACGCCCGAAGATTCTTGTTTTTAGTAAGTGTAAGGTTGTCCGATTCTTTAATCAGTCTTTTGTAGAGGTTACGTGTCAGCCATCTGGTGATAATGCCAATGCCGCATAGGGCTGCAAGCACGTACAGCGCTTTGCCTGTCTGTAAAAATTCCAGCATAATAATAGCTCCCCTTTCTTCCCGGCTATGACCGGTGATAGATCTATTATAATCACCTGGTCTGGCTTTGGGAAGATGAGAGAGCCTAGAATCGTTCGTCAAATCCCGTCAGGATTCGATTCTCAACTTAATATGAATACTGTTCAGCCATGGCTAAAATAAGGTTTACGGAGTGCCTTACCGCCTTCTCTTCAAACTCGCTGTAGTCCATGTTTGCGCTGTCATCCGCCTTATCTGAAATGGCTCTGATGATAAGAAATGGGATATGGTTTAGGTATGCCGCCTGTGCGATGGCAGCCCCTTCCATTTCCGTGCAGTATCCACCGAAAGTTTCAGATATCCACTGTTTTTTAACCCTATCAGAAATAAACTGGTCCCCGGAAACCACCCTTCCGGTAAAAACTCCGATCTCAGGATTAACCTTTTTACAGCATTCTTCAGCCAGATTCCGAAGCCTTTCATCGGCCCGGAAAGCAAATTCCTTCATCTGGGGAATCTGTCCCGCAGGGTATCCAAAGCCGGTGGCATCCATGTCGTGGTGCACCGTATCCGTGGACAGCACCACATCCCCGATATTGATCTCATTCTTTAAAGAACCGGCGATCCCGGTATTGATCACTGCATCCACATGGTAATGGTCTGCCAGGATCTGGGTGCAGATTGCTGCATTTACCTTGCCGATACCGGAACGGACCACCACCGCTTCCTTTCCTTTTAAAATCCCTCTATAAAAATCCATTGCAGCTATGGTTTCTACCGTAACATTCTCCATGGTTTTTTTTACTTCTGCCACTTCTACATCCATGGCACCGATGATTCCTAACATAGTTTTCTCCTTTTCCATGCATTTCTCTTTTTATTCTGCCTTCTATTATAACGGCTGGCAGCCAGTTTGCAAAGAACTATTGACAACCTCACCGGAATTTCGTTATAATTTTAAGGTTCAAAAGAATAAAGAATTTGAAAATTGGAGGAATCAGGAATGAAATATAAAACACATGGCGTCTGTTCCAGGGAAATCGATTTTGAAGTGGAAAACAATAAACTGGTTCACGTCCAGTTTGTAGGGGGATGCTCCGGCAATACCCAGGGTGTGTCCCGTCTGGTAGAGGGAATGGACGTAGATGAAGCCATAAGGAGACTGGAAGGGATCCAGTGCGGCTACAGGCCCACTTCCTGCCCGGACCAGCTTGCGGAAGCATTAAAGCAATACAAAGAAGGATTACAGTAAATAATAGAGCGGTGCAAAAATGGCGGTGGTATGCACACCGTCAAGTGGGCAATTGAAAAAAGGTTATCTTTGGAGCTGTCAAGGTTTTGCAGACACAAAGTTAAGCGGATTTTATGAATTTTATTCTTCGAATGGAGCCGGAGTTATATATCCGAGAGCAGAATGAATTTGCCTGGTATTATTATATAATTCAATGTATTTAAGATATTATTTTGAGCTTATTCAGGAGTCTCATAACGGGCATCTTGAATAAGCTCTTTTTTTATGGTCCTATAAAACGATTCCACTAGAGTTTTATCATAGGGGGGCCTTTTCTGCTTTCTTCTTCAGGAGGGCCTGATTTTTTTAATTGTTTGAGGTTTTTCAAAGTTCCAGGTTTTCTTGCGTTAGTTTTTTGATTTCATACTGATACGAATAAAGTGCGTCCCATGTCCTGGAAACGCACTTTCTCTGTATTCTTCCTATTCACTTATCCAACGGTATAAAGACTTATCATGAATGGAAATTTCTTCTGAAACTTCTGAAACAGACATGCCATCTCCAAGAACCGGTTTTACTGCAGCAATTTTAAATGCTTTTTCAAAGCTCCTTCAGCGCCATGCTAAGGTTAACTTTGTGGGGCGATTGCCATTGTCCTTCTGCAGGCACTGCTGTCCGTGCAGTTATACAATAGGTAATTCATTTTCCTGCTCCATATATCGGCAAAATATAAAGATACCGCACAAAAACTCGGGACGAAGCTCCTCCGCTGCGTCAAGATTCCAGCCACCGTAAAAGATTCCCCTGCGCAGGAGAGTGAGAATCACTTTACCGGAAGGGTCGGTCAAACGGTAGTTTTGACTGCTGATCATTCGGAGAAGCCCACTCCGGTCCTGAAACATGAGTTCAGCGGAGTTTACCCGTGGCATCCTGTAGATGAAGTGCCCTACAATGGAGGGGTCGTTTTCGTCTGCATATCTTGGAATGCCGGATAACAGAATCTCGCCGTCAGAATTTTTCAGCAGATATTGCCTGGAGCAGACACCAGGAAATCGCTCCCCTGTGAGTATCTCCGTCCGGATTTGGGTGCGGAACTGCTTTTCTCCTGCAATGATTTGCTTTTCCAAACCGAACAAACGGCTGTGAATATTGGCCAATGCCGGACCGGAATCCATATTGTCTGTCCGGTACAGGGTGCCTGACTTTAAAAAAAGGTTCATCTTATCGCCTCCAGAATGAGCTGATAACAAAAGAGACACATATCAACGACGCGTACCATGACAAGAACAGAGTTTAATTTCCACTTATACAAGGCCAAAAGCGCACCTGGGAAAATAAAGTCACCACAACGGGGTTCAGCCCAAAGAAAACTGAACTGTCAGATCGTAAATATATCGCTGGGCTGAAAAGACCTGTTTTCTGCCAGGCGCACCTGCGTGTCGTTGTAAAGATACAGACGGTAAATCAGCACACTGACTTCCTCCCCGACAGCAAGAAGTTCATCTTCTAAGGATCGGTATGCAACAAGCTTTATCCCACCGACATTCAATCTCAACTCTAACATATTGCCGCGAAAAAAGCTGTCTTCTACGATTGCACGTTGAGAAGCGTGCGGATAAACCTCTTTGTCCGTTCTTGTGACCCTTATAAATTCAGGACGAAGAACGGCTTTTTCATAGCCTTCTTCAAATTCAAAGCCGCTGAGCCGGCTGTAATCCTCTACAATCATGGATTCACCAATAAATCTCGCAGCAAAAGGTGTAGCCGGATTTTTATAAATCTCCACCGGTGACCCGATTTGTTCAATATGGCCTGTATTGGTGATGATGATTTCATCCGCTACCTCGACTGCTTCCTCCTGATCGTGGGTAACAAAGATACTGGTGATCCCAACCTTGTTTATAGTCTCTCTCAGCCATGTACGCAATTCTTTGCGCACCTTGGCATCAATAGCGGCAAAGGGTTCGTCAAGCAGCAGCACATGAGGTTTCGGTGCAAGCGCCCTGGCAAAAGCCACACGCTGCTTCTGTCCTCCTGAAAGCTGGTGAGGCCGGCGGTTTTCCAACCCTTTCAGCCCGATGAGCTCGATGAGTTCGTTTACTCTCTGCTTGGTATACTCCTTATCTTTTTTCTGTACCTCCAGGCCAAATGCAATATTATCAAAAACCGTCATATATCGAAAAAGGGCGTAGTTTTGAAATACAAAACCGATACCGCGTTTGCTGGCAGGAAGAACATTTACACACTGGCCATCGATAAAAATGTCACCGCTATCCGGTACTTCCAGCCCTGCAATCATACGTAAAATAGTTGTTTTCCCGCTCCCTGAGGGACCCAGTAACCCAATCAGCTTACCTTTTTCAATGGAAAAACTGATGTTTTCCGCTGCCTGATAAGAACCGAACTTTTTATTGATATTTTTTAGCTGTACATACATAGGCTCTACCTCTCTTCCCGTTTGACACGGTACTCCACAATGTTGCGCAGAATCAGGATCAATACCGCAATCAACACCAAAATGGAGGAAACGGCAAAAGCCGCAGTCAGTTTAAATTCATTGAACAAAATTTCCACGTGAAGCGGCAATGTGTTTGTCTTGCCCCGCAGATGGCCGGATACCACCGACACCGCCCCAAACTCGCCCAGAGCGCGTGCTGTGCAGAGAATGATGCCGTACAAAAGTCCCCACTTGATATGTGGAAAGGTAACCTTGCGAAAAATCCGCAGCCCCTTCGCACCCATCAGGGCAGCGGCTTCTTCCTCATCGCTTCCCTGTGCCTGCATCAAGGGAATCAGCTCACGGGAAACAAAGGGGAAGGTAACAAAAATCGTTGCTAATACAATTCCAGGTACTGCAAATACAATTTTAATATCCCATGCCTCCAGCAACGGGTATGCCCAACCAATTCGCCCGAATACCAGAATAAATACCAGCCCCGCGATAATGGGGGAAATAGAAAATGGGATATCGATCAGCGTAGTAAGCGCCTGCTTTCCCCGGAACTGGAATTTAGAAATAGCCCAGGCAGCAAAGACGCCGAACAGTGTATTCACAGTCACAGAAATGACAGTAGTAAATAACGTCAGCTTTAGTGCTTTCACTGTATAGTCATCTGTGACGGCCTGGAAGAAAACCTCAAAGCCTTGACGCAATGAATATACCAACACGGTGGCAAGAGGCAATACAAGCATAATGCCCAGAAACGCCGCTCCAAGAAAAATCAAAAGCCATTTTATAATTTTCTCTTTCATCCGCTCTTACCCCCTTGCAATTTTTTGGATGCGGGCCTGAATCAAGTTGATACCGAACAGGAGCAGGAACGCAAATACCACCATTACGAAAGCAATTGATGTTGCAGCCGGATAGTTGAACTGTTCCAGCTTGTTCATGATCATGAGCGGTACGATCTGTGTTTCGTAGGGAATATTTCCTGCGATAAACACCACGCTGCCGTATTCACCAACGGACCTGGCAAACGCAAGGCCGAAACCAGTCAGGGCAGCCGGCAGAATTTCAGGAAGTACTACTTTAAAAAAAGTACGGGAGCGGCTGGCTCCTAAAGCCTGTGCCGCTTCCTCATACTGTGGGTCCAGCTTTTCCAGAACCGGCTGAATGGAGCGTACCACAAATGGAATTCCGATAAAAATCATAGCAATCACAATTCCACTCTTTGAATAGGCAATTTCCACTCCTATTTTCGCAAACAATTTGCCGATCCAGCCCTGTTCAGAATATAACGTGGTCAGCGCAATTCCTGCCACGGCGGTGGGCAGTGCGAAAGGCAGCTCAATCAGGCCATCCAATATCCGCCGCATAGGAAATTGATAACGGGTTAAAATCCAGGCCAGCAAAATGCCGAACACTACATTAACCACAGCGGCAATCGCAGCACAGCTAAGACTGACCTTATAGGCCGCTACGGTTTGTTTATTAGTAATCACTCTTAAAAAATCGCTGAACGTAGAATCGGAAAGAAGTAAGAATACAGAAAACAGAGGAATTAGCACAACCAAACTGAGCATTGTGATGGTGATACCGATGGAAAGGCCAAATCCTGGTATCACTCTGCTTTTCCGTTTTATAAAAGTTTTTTCAAAATTATCCATGATTCCCCCTGCACCCGGCGATTACAACCGTGTTACTTCTGATATATCTGATCAAAAATCGCTCCGTCGGCAAAAAATTTATCTCTGGCAGAGGCCCACCCTCCAAAGTCATCGTTGATATTGACTAGCTGGATATTGAGATCAAAAGTATCTCCAAATTCCTTAAGGATGTCAGGATTGGAAGGACGATAATAATTTTTCCCTTCCAACCGCTGTGCCTCGTCTGAATAGAGGTAGTCAAGATAAGCTTTTGCAATCTCCGTGGTTCCATGTTTTTCGGCATTGACGTCTACCACCGCAACGGACGGCTGCGCCAGAATGCTTAAGCTGGGAGTTATAATCTCAAATTCACCGGGATGCTCTTCCACCGAAAGAAACGCCTCGTTTTCCCATGCTAACAGCACATCCCCTTTTTTGTTCTCTACAAATGTAGTGGTTGATCCGCGAGCGCCGGAATCCAGCACCGACACATTGGCGTAAAGCGCTTGTAAAAATTCCTTGTTTTTTGTTTCGTCCCCGCCATATGTTTTATCTGAGAAGGCCCAGGCAGCCAAAAAGTTCCACCGGGCACCGCCGGAGCTTTTTGGATCCGGGGTGATGACTTCAACATCAGTCCCCACAAGGTCATCCCAATCCTGAATGTTTTTCGGATTTCCTTTGCGCACCAGGAAAACAATTGTGGATGTATAGGGGGCGCTGTCCTTTGGAAATTCTTTTACCCAGCCGTCTTCAATCAGTCCGGCTGTACGCAGTTCATCCACATCGCCCTCCAGAGCCAGTGTTACCACGTCGGCCTCGTTGCCCTCCAATACGGAGCGAGCCTGCTTGCCTGATCCGCCGTGAGACTGGGTGATTTCCACTGTTTGCCCTGCTTTCTGCTCCCAATAGGTTTGGAAGAGTTTGTTATATTGCTCATACAACTCCCGGGTAGGGTCGTAGGAGACATTTGTAATAGATACAGTTTCAGAGGCTGCATTATCAGCGTCAGAAGAGACATCCTTGCCAGAGCAGCCCGTCAAAACACCAAGGACAGAAACTAATACGATAGTGGGCCCTAAGACCCTATTGGAAAATATGTTTATACGTTTCATAATAGAAATACCTCATTTCACCATGATATTTTTAAGCCGCATCTTGTTTTTAGAAAATCTGAAATCACATTCGTTCTTTCATGCCACAGGTCTTTCCAGCAGCAAAATGACAAAGCTTATAACATCGGCAATACGAAATCATGGAAAGAGCAGGTTTTTTTCGCATTCGGTTCACCCCCAATCCCTATTACATATAAAACAAATATGTTTACTATGCATTATACGGATCAGATTCAATTTCTGCAACGGGTAATTAAGCAAACGTTTGCTTTTATTGCTTCAAATCATGACCATCTGTACATATGGCAGTGGGGGTGCACTTTACAAATAAAAAGGAACTATCATAATAGACAGTTCCTCAGATTGTTGACTTATAGCTTCTTGGTTGGAAAAATCAAAGAGGTCAGGCCATTCTTCCACAACCAATTTGCAATCTTTTTGAAATTCATGCACGCAAATACCCGTTCAATGGTTTGGCTTCGAAGTGAGCAGAGTTCCTTGTTACCTGTGGTATGCGCCAATGTAAATTTATCGAGGCTGCTCATTATGCTTATTAGCCATAATTCAAATTATATATTCAACCACAAAGCGGGACGGACACCGCCTGTACATTTGCCATCGCTGATGTTGCCTTTCAAAATATTGTTGCCCTGGATACCTATATTACCGTCACCGTGGATATACACAGCTTTTACATTAACGCGGCCGGGCGACCGAAGCCACCACCAGCTACCACCTTTTTTACCCTCAAGTCTTGCTATTCTCTTACTGTTGTTTTCATCTTTTCTTTCAAACCAATATCTTTGATTTTTTCCTGGGTTATGCAGTTTTGAACTGCTGTCACCAAAATATTGGCACACTACTTCCTCAATGTTTAATAAAAATATGCTGTCCCTCGTATCTGCTCCGCCTTTTGAACCATACCACTGATTGTCAGGATTTTTATTTATTACCGGAATTATTCTTGATTGATCAGTTGCGTTGAATTTGTCATAAAATTCGCCGTTAAGATATTTTCTTAATGAGCAGTCAGCCCATGTTATATCTTTATAAGCATCATGGTAAGCACGCTGTTCTATCATATACTCGGTTATAATCAAAACCCCATTGTCTTTTATGTCAAGAATGCGCCAGTCATAACCGCCGAATAGCATTACCCCGCCAATATTAAATTCTTCCATTCACCTTCTCCTTAATAGGGAATAATAAATCAAGTTGTAAATCCTTCATTTTACCGCTTTGAGCATAGTTATAAAAATTTAGTGTTTCTTCAAAGCCTTGCCCCGCGCTCGTTTCCAGGGATATCCAGCGTGGGGAATCCCAGTCGTTATCATACTTATCGCTGGCGTTGACCCATTCTTTTAATAAACGCCAATCCTCAAAATCCCATGTCCTCAATACATGCGCGGCATATAACCCACCGTTAAAGGTTCGCTTTACCAAAGGCGCGGGTATTTCCATGTCATCGGGAACAGATACCCAAACTTCATATATGTGAGAAGGTTCTCCGATTCCTGCTGCTCCCTTAGAGCAGTCAAAACCAAAACTCCGGACATCGGGTTTAATTCTTAACAATCCGCTATCTTTTACGAACTGATTTATCATATCTAACGCCTTACCTTCGCAGTTTTCTCCCATTGCGTAAGCAGCGGCCACGGTCATGGGCGGAAGGTAAACAATCCGCACATCTTTGTCCTCCATTTTACTCAGTTTCTCGCTTGCCTGGTTAAGTTGTTCCATTGACTTTTCCTCCTTGAAATTAATTTTAGAGACAGTCAGGGAATCCACAATTTCTAATAAACCTTCATCATCCGGTAGTGCGAATATCGCGCTTCCAAGGTTTAGATGTTCGATAAAGGCTTTAACAACACTGCGAATGGTGGAAAGCGCGGTGATTTCGTCCTCAATTTCCATAAGGTTGCTCTCAAAGGCTTCGATTGCAACACGCGCATCCGCGCTTTGCAGAATCTCGGCAATCTGTTTAAGCGGTATCCTCAGTTTCCGTAGAATAATAATCTGGCGCAGACGTGTGATGGCTTCCATATCATATACACGATAAGCGAAATCTTCTTTTTTCACAGGTGTTATCAACCCGATTTGTCCGTAATATCTAAGTGTCCGGGTTGAAATCGAAAAATGTTTAGATACTTGACTGATGGTTTGCAGTTCCATGACTAACTCCCCCTTTCAAGTGTAAGTATACCGGTTGACGCGACGTCAAAGTCAAGCGAGAAACCAAAAAATTCGTTTTAAAAACCCACGGAAAACCAAAATTAGCTTGCTGTACAGATAATATAACTAATCTGAATCTAAACATTTTTATTAAACCAACACATTATCCAATTAACAATCAGTATAGCATAATTCTTTCACTAATCACAGATGTAAAAAGGCCATCAACATATAGAATGTCGACAGCCTGAGGAACCATCACAATTGACGGTTCCTTTCAAAGATAATTTTCAATTTTCAAAGAGAGCTGTGGAAAGATATCGCTCACCATTATCCGGAAGAATAACTACAATGACCTTATCTGCGTTTTCCGGACGTCTGGCAATTTCTGTTGCCGCCCATAATGCTGCGCCGGAGGAGATTCCGACCAGAAGTCCCTCGGTATGTGCAATTTCCCGTCCTGCTTGAAAAGCGTCTTCGTTTTTCACTGTAATTACTTCATCATAGACGGAAGTATCCAGTGTCTCTGGTACAAAGCCTGCGCCAATGCCCTGAATTTTGTGCGGACCGGGGCGGCCTTCGGAAAGAACGGGGGAATCTGCCGGCTCTACAGCAATCACCTGCAAGGCGGAATTCATTTTCTTCAGATATTCACCCACTCCGGTGATGGTGCCGCCGGTGCCGATACCGGCCACCACAATATCAACCTTACCATCAGTATCTTCCCAGATTTCCGGTCCGGTGGTTTCCCGATGCACCTGTGGATTGGCAGGGTTGACAAACTGCCCCGGAATAAAGGAATTTGGCGTCTTTTCCGCTAATTCCTGAGCCTTAACGATTGCTCCCCTCATGCCCTTCGCACCCTCTGTCAGCACCACCTCAGCGCCATATGCGGCCAGTAGCTTACGGCGCTCTATACTCATAATCTCTGGCATCGTCAGAATAATACGGTACCCGCTGGCTGCCGCAACAGCAGCCAGTCCAATGCCCGTATTGCCACTGGTTGGTTCAATGATAACAGAGCCGGGCTTTAACTTGCCGCTCTCCTCTGCATCACGAATCATCGCCCAGGCAATACGGTCTTTAACACTCCCCGCCGGGTTATAATATTCCAGTTTGCCCAGCAGCACGGCTGAAAGCTCCTTCTGCTGCACGTATCGGTTCAGCTTCAACAGTGGCGTTTTCCCAATTAACTCAGTTAAACTGTTTGCAATTCTAGACATCTTTATAACCTCCCAGTACAATATAGTAAATTGATATGATATCTATGATATTCCGTTCGACCTGGAATGTCAATATTATAGATATACCACTCTCCCTGTTCAAATCATTCAGCAATATTATGCAGGAACATCTGCCGGATGGCGGAAAGCGTAAGCAAACAGCGATGAACAGGCTTTACCATAAAGCCATCCAATATAAGCCTTCTTTCCATACTTGCCTCATGGTTCCCCAAAATATCCTCCCGCATATGCTTGCCGGCCGTTAAAGTCAGAGGGACAAGCGTGATATTTGAATACGCGTTTTGCCGGAAGAACCGCACCGATATATCCAGATCCGGCTGGCCCTCTAAAACAGCAACCCATGCCTGTGAAAATCCCGCCTTTTGCAATGCTTCCGAGAGACGGGTATACACAGCTTTGCCCACTGGATGACTGGAACCATGCCCCACAAACAGCGTTGGCTCATCCCCGTATTCATTATGGAGAATCTCTGCAAAACATGTAATCGCCTCCTCTGAATACAGAAGAGGCTTACCAACCTCAATATTTTTCGTGTAACAGGAAATTGCAGCAAGCAGCTTTTCATATTCAAAACCCGGCAATAAATGTACCGGCTGAACAAAAATATTGTCCGATTCACACTGTTTCACCCCTGCCTGTAGGGTTCGTGCAGAAAAGACCCGGCAGCCGGGAAACAGGAATCTCACCTCACCCTCTAAAACTGCCAAATCACCAAAACCGACAAGCAGGATATCCCATTGTAATTTGTTTTTCATATATACATTCCTTCGTTTATATTGAATACGCTTTCCCGCCGCATCAACTTATTTGGCAGGTATAGTTTCAGCGGAAGCCGGTGTTGTTTGTGAATGCGGCCGATGAGCAGTTGCACCGCCATGCTTCCAATTTCAGCAATTGGCATACCTACTGTTGTCAGCATAGGAGTAACATAGCTGGACAATTCAATATTGTCCATACTGATTATGGAAAGCTGCTCCGGGACCTTGATTCTCACCTCTCTGAAACGGCGCAAGGCAGCAATGGCTGACACATCGGCTGCGCAAAAGACTGCTGTGGGCAACCCAGCTCCCCCGCGCAAAAGCAAATCCGCCCCCCGGTATCCCCCCTCGCCAGTGTGTGGGACATTGCAAACGAAACGCCGGTTGTCTTCCAGTCCGCATTTACAAATCATATCACGATACGCCTGGTACCGTATTTCATCGTCTGTTTCACCAATATAACCAATCCGCCGGTGACCATAGGACACAAGGTGTTCTATGGCCATTTGTGTCGCCTCATACCCATCGCAAATTACCTGATCCCATTCAGCATGAATTAAATTTCGTCCTACATAAACGATATTTTTGTAATGACACTCCAGGAATTCTGTTGCCGCCTCACTGAACCGTCCCAGCACAATCGCGCCATCCACTTTTGCCGATTCAATTTTTTCAAGGGTAGGGATCATTTTGATATCAAAAACTGAATAAGAGAGCCGTACAGGATAGTTTCGTTCCATGGCCTGCTGTTCAATGACTTGGGCAAGCTGAGCAAAAAATGGGTTATCATCCAAAGTCTTCGCTCTCCCTAAAATGCAGGCAAAGGTTCCGGCCGGTGTTTGCTGTCCCCCGGTTTTCCCTCTTTTTAAATTCCGCGCACTCTGGTTCGGCATATAACCTGTTTCCTTGATGACAGCCCATACCCGGTCCTGGGTTTCTTTGCGGGCGAAACTCCCGTCCGCTGAATTGATAATTCTGGAAACGGTGGACACAGAAACTCCGGCCCGCACTGCAACTTCTTTTAATGTCATGCTGTTACCCTCCCCTCTTAACTATTATGGGAAGTAAAAAGCACTTCCCATAATCGGATGGACGGGGCAAAGATCGCCCCTTTTATCCTCACTTGCGCTGCAAGTTCGGATAACTCCTATTATATATATGTGTTTAGTATGATATATAATTATATATGAAAAAGCAAGACAAATCTTGTATAACGTTTGCGTCAGCATTTGCCATGATTTTGCTGTTTTTTTGTGTAACGATTGCGTAATTTGCTCTGGATTTCCATCTTAAGAACAGGTAAAATGAGTCATATCATATATTTCCCATAGATAAAGTAGGTGATTTCATGGAACAGGTAAATAAGATGCTCCGTACGGAATATTTAGAAACAGATTTTTTAATCATTGGCGGCGGCACTGCAGGGTGTTATGCTGCTTTAACATTCAGTGAACAAAGCTTCGGCCGCATATTGATTGCCGATAAGGCGGATATACGGCGCAGCGGCTGCCTGGCCGCGGGAGTCAACGCAATTAACGCATACATTGTGCCGGGAAAAACGCCTCAGGATTATGTGGATTACGCCCGTAACGACGCACAAGGGATTGTGCGCGGTGACTTACTTCTGACAATGGCCGAGAGGCTTAACCGGACAGCGCAAAAACTGGAAGGATTGGGACTTACGATTCTCAAGGATGAACAAGGCGGGTATACCATACGCGGCAATCGAAATATTAAAATAAACGGAGAAAATATAAAACCGATTTTGGCCGATGCCGTGTCAAAGAAACCGGAAATTACAGTGATGAACCGCATCAACGTGTTTGAGTATATTGTGAAGGATAATCGCATTCAGGGTGCCTATGCTGTCAGCATAGATGAGCCGGTGCTGTACGTCCTTACGGCAAAAGCAGTACTCTGCGCCACCGGCGGCGCGGCGGGCTTGTACCGCCCCAACCACCCCGGATTTTCCCGGCACAAAATGTGGTATCCTCCCTTTAATACCGGCGCCGGGTATGCCATGGGCATTCTGGCAGGTGCTGAGATGACCACTTTGGAAATGCGTTTTATCGCCCTGCGCTGCAAAGATACCATTGCGCCTACAGGAACGCTGGCTCAGGGTGTTGGTGCAAAGCAGATCAATTCCCAGGGAGAGATTTATGAACAGAAATATGGATTGACCACCTCTCAGCGTCTCCATGGAACGGTGACAGAAAACCGCGAGGGCCGCGGACCATGCACCCTGCGTACCATGGGGATCACCGCAGAACAGGATGAGGATTTACAGAGAGCGTATCTCAACATGGCACCAAGTCAAACTCTAAGATGGCTGGAAAGCGGTGAAACACCCCGCATCAAGAATGTAGAAATTGAAGGAACCGAACCCTATATCGTGGGAGGGCACACGGCCAGCGGCTATTGGGTGGATACCAATCGGGAAACCACCGTAAAGGGGCTGTTTGCTGCCGGAGATGTGGCCGGAGGGTGCCCCCAGAAATATGTAACCGGCGCATTTGCAGAGGGGGAAATCGCTGCATTGGCAGCGATTTCATACATAAACAGAGAGGCGGCGCTGCCGGACGCCGGGCAAGTCCGGGAAAAAAAACTCTGGCTGGAGCAATTTCTAAGTAATGATAAAGCCAGTGTTACCACAGACGAGCTGGAAGAAAAAATGCAGTCCGTCATGGATCAATACGCCGGAGGCATTGGCTCCGACTACCGGTTTTCAGAAGACTCCCTGTGCATTGGCGATGAAAAGATTCAGGAGATTCAAAGACAGGCAAACGCTTTGGCTGCGTCGGATATGCAAGAACTTGTATACATACTGGAGCTGCGGGAACGATTAATCCTCTGCCGGTCAGTGATCGCCCACTTGGCCGCCCGGCGGGAAACCCGCTGGCACAGCTTTGCAGAGAACACCGATTACCCGGACATCAGTTCTGAAATGGAATGCTATGTCAATTCCAGGCTTGAGAACGGCAATTTGAAGATTCTCTTCCGGCCGCTTGTTGGGGAAGGAGAAGCATATGAGCATTGAAATAAGATCAAAGCAATGCATTGGATGCGGCCGTTGCAGCAGCATCTGTCCTGGCAGCCTGATTCGCCTGCAACGGGGAAAGGCTGAAATTTTACGGCCGGAGCGTTGCTGGGGCTGCGCTTCCTGTCTCAAGGAATGTCCGGTACAGGCCATTGCCCTCTATCTGGGCGAGGACATCGGGGGACTGGGCGGCCGGTTTACCATCCGGCGAACCGGTACCCAACTGCACTGGACACTCACAAATCCGGATGGCAGCACAAAAACCCTAACGGTAGACAGCCGCAGCGCCAACAAATACTAAACGCTTCTACCTGTTTTCAGTGACACAGGCAAGCAACAATTAATCCGTAAGAAAACAGATTATATCAAGAGAGGAGAGATCCCCATGTCTCTGACACATTTAGATCAATTGGAAGCTGAGGCGATCTATATTTTTCGTGAGGTAGCCGCCGAGTGCGAACGTCCGGTGATGCTATACTCCATCGGAAAGGATTCGTCGGTAATGCTTCATCTGGCCCTGAAAGCTTTTTACCCGGAAAAACCGCCCTTCCCATTTCTGCATATCGACACTAGCTGGAAATTTCGTGAAATGATCACATTTCGTGACCGGCGCGCAAAGGAACTGGGCATCAGCATGCTGGTCTACCGAAACGAAGAGGCGATCTCGCAAGGAATTAATCCCTTTGACCACGGCGCCGCATACACCGATATTATGAAGACGCAAGCGCTTAAAGACGCGCTTACCAAATATCAGTTCACGGCTGCCTTTGGCGGCGGGCGGCGGGACGAGGAAAAATCCCGGGCAAAGGAGCGGATCTTCTCTTTCCGGAACGAATACCACGCTTGGGATCCCAAAAATCAGCGCCCGGAAATGTGGAAATTATACAATACGCAGATTGGCAAAGGTGAAAGCATGCGCGTCTTCCCTATTTCCAATTGGACAGAAAAAGATATCTGGCAATATATCCGGCGGGAAAATATTGACATTGTGCCCTTGTATTTTGCAAAGGAACGTCCTGTGGTTTATCGGGATGGAAACATTATCATGGTTGACGATGACCGGATGCGTTTAAGTCCCGGAGAAGTTTTGCAGCTCAAAAAAGTCCGATTTCGCACACTGGGCTGCTATCCGCTCACCGGCGGAGTGGAATCCGAAGCAGATACACTGGATGCAGTAATCAAGGAAACGCTGGCCTCGGTCACAAGTGAACGCACCAGCCGGGTCATTGATAAGGAGGCGGCCGGCAGCATGGAGCGCCGGAAACGGGAGGGATATTTTTAATGGGCAGTACAGAAAACGGGCTTTTGAAATTTATTACCTGCGGCAGTGTGGACGACGGTAAATCCACCTTGATCGGGCATATTCTATACGACTCAAAGCTGCTCTATGCAGATCAGGAACAGGCACTGATTCTGGATAGCCAGGTGGGAAGCAGGGGAGGCGCAATCGACTATTCTCTCCTGTTAGATGGTCTGATGGCTGAACGTGAGCAGGGAATCACCATTGATGTTGCTTACCGTTACTTTACAACCAATGCCCGCAGCTTTATCGTAGCCGACACACCGGGCCACGAAGAGTATACCCGGAATATGGCGGTGGGCGCCTCTTTTGCGGAACTTTCGGTCATTCTGGTAGACGCATCCCAGGGCGTGCTGGCGCAAACCCGCCGGCATACCAGAATCTGTTCTTTGATGGGGATACGCTTTTTCGTTTTTGCCGTCAACAAAATGGATTTAATTTCCTATAGCAGGGAAAAATTCAACGAGATATCGGAAGATATCGTGACTCTGTGCGAGGACTTGTCACTGGAACATGTGGTCATCATCCCGGTTTCAGCAACAGAAGGAGACAATGTTACCAGACATTCGGAAAACATGCCCTGGTATCAAGGCAAAACACTGCTCTCCCATCTGGAAACAGTGGATATTTCCCATGAACAGCCGGAAGCAGGCTTTTATATGCCAGTGCAGCGGGTTTGCCGACCCGACCATAGCTTTCGAGGGTTTCAGGGGCAGGTGGAGGCAGGCCGGGTATCAGTCGGCGATCAGTTGACCGCCTTGCCCAGCGGAGAACATGCTCTTGTAAAATCCATTTCCATTGCCGGAAAAAATACGGCCGAATCGTCTGTGGGACAGCCGGTCACCATACAGCTTGACCGGGAAGTGGATGTCTCCCGGGGCTGTGTGCTGGTGAAAGACGCCGGTCTCAAGCTGGAAAGGACCTTTGTTGCCACGCTTCTATGGATGGATGAAGAAAATCTGATTCCTGGGAAGGAATATTTACTCAAACTGGGTACAAAGCTAAGCCCAGCCGTTGTGACCGGTATCCAGCATAAAGTGGATATAAACAGCGGTGCACTGCTGCCCGCCGAATCAGTGGGCAAGAACGAAATACTGCGCTGTGAAATCTCATTGTCCGAGCCTATTGTATTGGATCAATTCAAACGGCATAAAAGCCTGGGCGAGTTGATATTAATCGATAGAGTGAGGCACGCTACGACCGCCTGCGGGGTCATTGAAGAGACAGACGAACAAAAGCAAGAGGATGTCCTCCTGCAGGATGGAGAGAAAACGCTGTCCATTCGGCTGTTTGATAACTTTTATTACCATCCGGGCATTCATGCTGTGCTGCGTCATAGCCCTGATCCGGCGGTCTATAAAGTGGGAGATGCCCTTCCTTTAAAAACCGATCTGTTTGATTATCCTCTTGATTTTGACCTGCCCTATGATCAGGAGTTCGCCCGCATTCGTCAGGGAGTTTTTGTGGGATTCGGCAGCCATGATGAAAAAACGCCGCTGATTGATACCAACGGCATTCCGACAGAAGGAGAACTGCCCCGGAATTTTGGGAAATACCGCCGTGTGCTGATTTGGGAGGATTCTTATGAAATTTAACACCAGGCTTTTACACGGAGCATTTCCTCCTGATTTCCAGGGCGCAACACTTCCTCCTGTGTATCAGGTGTCGGCCTTTGCCCAGGAATCGGCCGAAAAACTGGAAAAGGTTTTTGCAAATACGGCCTCTGGGTTTGCCTATACGCGTATATCCAACCCCACAATTTCGGCTTTTGAAAAGAGAATTGCGGTTCTGGAAGGCGGCCTGGATGCGGTCTCCTGTTCCTCCGGTATGGCGGCAGTCAGCATGGCGCTTTTAAATATTCTAAAAGCGGGAGATGAAATTATAGCCGGAAGCGGCCTGTTTGGCGGAACGCTGGAACTTCTCCATGATTTGGAGGCATTCGGAATCACCACACGTTTTGTTGAGAATGTGACGGCAGAGGAAATTGAACGTGCCATTACCCCACACACCCGCGCAGTCTTTGCCGAACTGATCGGAAATCCAAAACTGGATGTGGTAGATATCCGGGCAGTTGCCGATGTTACGGAAAGCCATGGAATACCGCTGATCATCGACAGCACTACCGCCAGCCCGGCGCTGATCCGGCCCCTTGATTACGGTGCACAGGTTGTGGTGCACTCCTCTTCCAAATACATCAACGGCAGCGGTGACGCCATTTCCGGCGTTATCGTAGACGGCGGCAGATTCACCTGGGATTTTGATAAATTCCCCATGCTTGCAAAATACAAAAAGTTTGCCAGGTTTGCATATACAGCCCGGCTGAGGCAGGATATCTGGCGTAACTTCGGCTCCTGTCTGGCTCCGCAAAACGCATATTTGAACTGTATTGGGCTGGAAACACTGGGACTGCGTATGGAGCGGCTTTGCCAAAACGCGCAGGAACTTGCTGAATTTCTGGAAAACTCACCTGGCGTGCATGTTAATTATCCCGGCTTAAAGAGCAGCAATTATAAGCCGCTCATCGACAGCCAGATGGAAGGCGGCGCAGGTGGGGCGATTCTGACGCTCCGCACAGGGTCAAAAGAAAACGCGTTTCTCATGATTAATGGGCTGAAATACGTTCGCATCGCAACCAACATCGGGGATGTACGCACACTGGTGATTCATCCCGCCTCCACCATTTACAATCATGCAAGCAAAGAGACAAAACAAAACGCGGGCGTATATGACGACCTGATCCGTGTCAGCGTTGGGCTGGAAGATATTGAAGATTTAAAAGAAGATTTTGCACAGGCAATTTCAAAAATATATGAAAGCGGGGATCCTTATGGCAGTTAACTATAAAGAATTGAAAAACGGCGGATTTATGCGGCAAGTGCAGAAAAACCATTTCTCCTTGCGGCTGAAGGTAGTGGGCGGCAATCTGACAGCTTCACAGCTAGCCGCGATTGCCGAAATCAGCCAGAAATACGGCGACGGCCATGTACATCTTACTTCCCGTCAGAGCATAGAGATTCCTTTTATTAAGCTGGATGATGTGGATACAGTCAAAGCGGAACTGGACGATGGCGGTGTGAACACCGGCGTCTGCGGCCCCCGGGTTCGAACCGTTACGGCCTGCCAAGGCAACGCCATTTGCCCATCCGGCTGCATTGATACTTATCCCCTTGCGGTAGAGATTTCCGACCGCTATTTTGGACGGGAACTGCCTCATAAATTCAAGTTTGGAGTGACCGGCTGCATGAACAACTGCCTTAAGGCGGAGGAAAATGATCTGGGCGTAAAGGGCGGCTATACAGTGGAATGGATTCAAGAGGCCTGCACCCTGTGCGGTGTATGCACCAAAGTCTGCCGGGAAGGTGCTCTCACCCAAACAGACGGCAAAATCCTCCTGGACCGTGATAAATGCAGCAACTGCGGCCGCTGCGTCAAATCCTGCCCCTTTGACGCCTGGAAAGGCGAGCCGGGATATCTGGTTTCCTTCGGGGGAACCTTCGGCAACTTAATTGCCAGGGGACAACAATTTTTGCCCATCATCCGCGACAAGGAAACCTTATTCCGTGTGACCGATGCGGCACTTGATTTCTTCAACAGGAATGCAAAACCCAGCGAGCGATTCCGGGTCGCCATTGAACGCACCGGCTGGGACGAATTTAAACGTGAAATGGAGGCTGCTTACAATGGTTGATTTTAATATAAATGAGGCGCTGGACATCACAGACGTGGTCTGTCCGGTCACCTTTGTCAAAGTGAAAGTGGCACTTGAGGAGTTAGACGAAGGGCAAATCCTGTCCATTCGTTTAAACGACGGCGAACCGGTACAAAATGTTCCCCGCAGTGTAAAGGAAGAGGGACATCAAATTCTGCGCCTGACAGATAATAAAGACGGAACCTATAACCTGATCGTGCGAAAGTCCGGAGAATAGCTGATTTAACCTCCCTTAGCACATCGATTAAATTTTGGAGGAATTGAAATGATACTAACTGTAGCAGGAAATAAAAAAGAATACGCTGACG
Source organism: Lacrimispora brassicae (assembly GCF_054772055.1). Taxonomy (NCBI): domain Bacteria; kingdom Bacillati; phylum Bacillota; class Clostridia; order Lachnospirales; family Lachnospiraceae; genus Lacrimispora; species Lacrimispora brassicae. Next base: position 71,685 of record NZ_BRYH01000002.1, read on the forward strand.
GCCTGACCGTAGCGGAGCTGATTGAAATAGAGCAGATAGAAACACCCCAATATGCCACGGTATCTGTTGACGATGAGTTTATTTCCGGAGATGCTTTCAGCGAAACACAGTTGCACGACGGTGCCAGTGTGGAGTTTTTATACTTTATGGGCGGAGGGCAGAGATATGGCATTTACCAATGAGCAGTTGGAACGGTATTCCCGGCACATCCTACTCTCCGAGGTAGGTGTAAAGGGACAGAAAATGCTTCTGGATGCCAAGGTACTGATCATCGGAGCCGGCGGGCTGGGCGCTCCCTGTGCGCTGTACTTAGCCGCTGCGGGTGTAGGAACCATCGGGGTAGCCGATGCTGACCAGGTAGATCTTTCCAACCTTCAGCGGCAGGTCATTCACAGCACGCCCGACGTGGGCAAAGCCAAGGTGGAATCAGCCAAAGAAAGCATCAAGGCCATCAACCATGACGTGACTGTCAAAACCTACCGTACTTTTGTGACGGCAGACAATGTTATGGATCTGATTGCCGATTATGATTTTATCATTGATGGTACGGATAATTTCCCCGCTAAGTTCCTGATTAATGATGCCTGTGTACTGGCGAAGAAGCCTTTTTCTCATGCCGGCATTATCCGGTTCAAAGGACAACTGATGACCTATGTACCGGGGCAGGGCCCCTGCTATCGCTGCGTTTTTAAGAATCCGCCTCCACCGGATGCAGTTCCCACCTGCAGACAGGCCGGTGTGATTGGTGCCATGGGTGGAGTCATCGGTTCTCTTCAGGCAATGGAGGCGATCAAATATATGATTGGTAAGGGTGAACTCCTGACCGGCTCACTCCTGACCTATGACGCATTATCCATGACATTTCGTAAAATCAAACTTCCAAAGTGCCCGGGCTGCCAGGTATGCGGAGAATCCCCCTCTATTTTGGCTCCCTTTGATTATGAACAGGCGGTGTGTGATTTAAAATGAAGCTTACAATAAAAGAAACTTACATGAAATTAATTGTGGAACACGCCAGGGGAGGCCTTCCCAACGAGGTCTGTGGATTGATTGCAGGTACTGTGGATGGCGACAGTAAGACGGTTCAAAAGGTCTATCTGCTTTCCAATCCCGACCAAAGTCCGGAGCATTTCTCCATTGACCCCAAAGAGCATCTCTTTGCGATCAAGGATATGCGCGGGAACGGCTGGTCACCCCTTGGGAATTTCCATTCTCACCCATCTACTCCTGCCAGACCCTCACAAGAGGATATCCGGCTGGCCTATGATCCTTTTGCAAGCTATTTGGTCCTCTCCCTGGCAGAAGATATACCTGTATTGAAAGCCTTTGGCATTACCGGAGATGTGGTGGAACAACAAGAAATAGTGGTCATATCTTAATAAAGAGCGTGCTGTCGGGCAGACAGCACGCTCCTTCTATACTTTTACGCTTCTCCGAATACAGTCTTATAATCCGCCTGGAGCTTGGCGATCCGCGCTTCATCCAGTTCTAAAATATCACTGTTATCCATAGAAGTATTGGAATCTTCAATTAAAATCATTTTCGTATCCTTCCGGGTAATGGTGTTATGCCACAAGGCTGCCGGAATGTTATATACCTTATGAGGTTGCATGTGAACTGCGCCAAATTCCAGGCCTTCTTCTGATTCATTGGCATAAACAAGGGTACATGCTCCCTCCACAAGCACAAAGAGCTCATCCGTTTTGTTGTGCCTCTCCAGGCAGTCAATTCCTGAGACATCATTGGCTGGTTTCCAATTTTTGATGCCAACGGTCCATTTTTCATTCTCAAATACTCTCTGCATTCCTTCGCCCGCAAACTCGTAAACGGCGATATTCATGATTTTATCCTCCCATTAACCCAGTATATTTCTGCAGGCTTCTGCCACGTGTCCGGCGGTGAGTCCATACGCTTCAAACAGTTCTTCCGGCTTTCCAGATTTACCAAACTTATCCTGTATTCCCAATGACGCAAATCTGGCGCCCCTATGCCCGGCCAGGACCTCTGCTACCGCTGACCCAAGTCCGCCGATCACAGAATGTTCCTCTATGGTCACAATGCCTTTGCAGGTTTCATTCATCTTTAAAATGATGTCTTTATCAATGGGTTTGATGGTATGCATATTCACAACCGCTGCATGAATGCCTTCCTTCTCAAGCTCTTCGGATGCCTTTAATGCCTCAGGGATCATCAGGCCGCAGGATATGATGCATACATCATTCCCTTCTCTCATCACATTGGCTTTTCCCGGTATAAACGGCGTCTCTGCGGTTGTAATATCCTTGCAGACCGGTCTTGCCACCCGAATGTATACCGGTCCGTTTATTTCAGCCGCAGCCATCACGGCTTTTTCCGTTTCCGCAGGATCACAGGGCACAAAGATTGTCATATGAGGCATTTCTCTCATAAGTGCAATATCTTCAAAAGACTGGTGGCTTCCGCCGTCTTCTCCTACGGAAAGGCCGGAATGGGAAAAACCGAACTTCACATTTGCATTGGTATAGCAGATGGAATTACGGATCTGCTCATAGGCCCGTCCTGCCCCAAATAATGCAAAAGTACTGGCAAAGGGTATGTATCCGGTATTTGCAAAACCTGCTGCAGCACACATCATATTTGCTTCTGCAATTCCCATGTTATAAAAACGCTCCGGATACTTTTCCTGAAACATACAGGTCTGGGTGGCATGTGCCAAATCTGCATCCAGCACCACTACCTTTTCATTCTCCCCACCTAATTTTACAAGAGATTCTCCATAAGCAACTCTCAGTGATTTCCCCATTACTCTACCTCCTGCTCTTTCATTGCCTGGGCAAATTCTTCTGCATTCATCGGTCTACCGTGCCAGCCAGACTGGTCTTCCATAAAGGAGACCCCTTTTCCCTTTATGGTATTACAGCAGATAAACTTCGGTTTCCCTCTTACCGGCGCCTTTAAGGCTGCTGTTATGGCAGAGATATCGTGTCCATCCACTTCAAAGCATTCAAATCCGAAGGCTTCATATTTTTTCACAATGTCTCCCAGGCTCATGACTTCTGCATTGCATCCGTCAATCTGCAGCTTGTTATAATCCAGCAGAAACGTAAGGTTATCAAGCTTATAATGAGCCGACGCCATTGCCGCCTCCCATACAAGCCCTTCCTGACACTCTCCATCCCCAAGAATTGCATATACGCGATAGGATGCGCCCCCATGTTTGGCAGCCAGAGCCAGGCCCATTGCCAAAGATGCCCCCTGGCCTAAGGAACCGGTGTTCATATCCACTCCCGGAGTCTTTGTACAATCCGGATGTCCCTGCAAGTGGCTGTCAATCTGTCTTAAGCCCGCTAAATCTTCCTTGGGAAAATATCCTAAATCCGCCAGTACCGCATACAATGCAGGGCATGCATGGCCTTTGCTCAATACCAGACGATCCCTGTCCGGTTTATCCGGATCCTTTGGATCCACATTCATCACTTCATAATAGAGTGCCATCAGCATCTCAATACAGGATAAGGATCCTCCCGGATGCCCGGACTGACAGGCAAATAACATTTTAAGAATTTCAGCCCGCAGTTCTTTTGCTTTCTTATTGTACTGCATTTGTTTTCCTCCTTATATATACTCAGCCTTTTACGGCCCCTGCTGTTAACCCTTCCACCAACCGCTTCTGTGCAAAAAAGAACATGATGCATACCGGAATAATGGTTATGATGCCTCCTGCTGTCAGCAAATCCCATTGAACCCCTAATTGTCCGATCAGACTTTTTAAGGCCACCGGAATGGTACGCGTCTCTGTATTGGTAAACATCACAGCAAATGTGTATTCATTCCATGATGTCATAAAAATATAAACCCCTGTAGCCACCAGACAAGGTCCCAGTATGGGAAGAATGATCTTCACAAAAGCAACGCCCCGGTTGCAGCCATCTACCAGGGCTGCTTCTTCCAGGGACATGGGAAGGTCATTTAAGAATCCCAACAGCAGCCATACGGAAAATGGAATGGTAAAGGTGGTATAAGATAATACAAGGGAAGCAGGTGTGAACAAAAGTCCCATCTTGCGCATAATGGAATACAGCGGAATCAGCAGCAATACCGTAGGAAACATATTGTTGCAGAGGAACGTGCACATGAGAAGCTTTCTGCCGGCAAACTGGTATCTGGAAAAGGCATAAGCCGCAAGAGTGGATGCAGTCAGGGATACAAGAGTCGTTGTTGTTGCCACCACAAAGCTGTTCTTTATAGCTGCCAGGAAATTAACCGTAGTGGTAAAAAGTTTCCTGTAGGACTCAAAGGTGATGGATTTAGGTAAGTAGGTAACTACCGTGCCGTACAGCTCATCCTGGGGTTTCAAGGATGTGGCAAGAGTCCAATAGAACGGGAACAAAATAAAGATAAGCATTGCAATCAGCGGCAGATACACACACAGAATCCGTTTGATATCAGGTTGTTTTTTCATCCTTATTCCTCCCCTTTAAAGTTCATTTTTAAGTACGGGATTGCAGCAAACAAAAGCAGTACTGCCAGTAATAACGCCATTGCAGAGGCATAACCCAGATTCAGTGCATTTCCCTTGTTGAATATATAAACGCTGAGCGTCTGGGTGGAATAGGCCGGCCCGCCTTCCGTCATGTTAAAAATTACATCCACTGAATTGGCAACCCAGATGACACGAAGCAGTGCCGTAACAAAAATCGTATTCTTAATGGATGGAATGGTTATATAAAAAAGTTTCTGCCACGCCGCTGCCCCGTCTATGCTGGAAGCTTCATATATTTCTGAGGATACGCCCTGCAGGGCTGCCAGAAGCATAAGCGCAAAAAACGGTATCCCCTGCCAGATGATGGTCACAATGACGCTGGGAAATGCGGTCGACACCTGGGACAAAAAAGGAATTTTATCCGAAATAACATGAAGCTTTAAAAGCAGATCATTCAGAACACCAAAGTTGCCGTCATAAATCCATCTCCACATCAACCCGATCAAGACTCCAGGCGTAACCCAGGGTATCATACTGACCGCTCTCACCATTCCCCTTCCGAAAAACTCCTGATTTAAGAGGAGGGCCAGAATGAATCCGAACAAAAACTGAAAACCAACTCCACATACCACCCATAAAATGGTTCGGATCAGAGCTCCCCAGAACAGCGGGTCCTTACAAGCAGAGGCATAATTGGTCAGCCCATGAAACGCAATCTCTTTCGGCCTTCGAAGATCATAGTTCTGAAAACTCATAAGAATTGCATTCATAACCGGTATAAACACCACGCACAAAATGATAATCACTGCCGGAGCCACCAGTATATACGGCCATATGGTCCGTTTTTTAACCATCGATAATTCTCCCTCCCAACCGGAAGGGGCCGCCTTTTTTTGCAGCCCCCTCACTTTTCGATTCCTTATTGATATAATCCGGCCTGCAACGTCTTCATGCACTCTTCGGCAGATATGCCGCCGGTCAGTGCCTGAGAAACGGTATTTGGCCACAGCGTGGAAATCCACTCTGTAGTTGTATCAAGAATCGGAATGATACCTGCAAACTTCTGTCCGTCAATGGAGGCTTTCATAAAGCGGTTATTCTGGAAAAAATCAGTCTCCTGGACACTTTTACTTACCGGAACATTTCCAGTTCCCTCACACCACATCTTCTGGCCTTCTCCTGCTGCCAGATAGGATACCCACTCAAAGGCTGCCTCTTTGTTTTCACAGGATTCAAATATAACCGTTTCCGTGTCTCCCATTGATGTCCACTGTCCCTTACCTGCCGGGAACGCGAATGCAGATACATCATCTCCCAGCAGCTTTTCCATATCCTTGCTGGATCCTGTATGATGAATGGTCATAGCCGTCAGCCCTGACTGGAAATTGGCAATGATCTCACTGAATCCGTCACTGGTTGCTGTGGGAGGCACATAGCCTTTCTTATAAATATCAATAAAATCCTGCATGCCCTGTACCGCCTCAGGTGTTGTTAAGTCCTCAAAAGTGCCGCCCCGTCCATATACAAAGCTGCCCCATGGCTCCTGACCGCCTTTTGCACCTCTCATGCCAAAGCCGTATACGTCAGTCTTTCCATCCCCATTGGTATCCATGGTGCACTTTTCTATGGCCTGTAAGAATTCTTCATAGGTCTTCGGTACCTCTATCCCTGCCTGTTTAAAGGTGGAGGGCCTGTAATATACATACAGAACCTGGATGTTCCATGGCATTACATAGATTCGCTCCATGTCTCCGGCCTTTTTCATAATGTCATAAATGTTATCATCAATCTCAGCTTTTTTATCCCACACATTAATCATTGGTGTTAAGTCAGCCAACAGATCGTTGTTTACAAATAATGGTGTTGAGGTGAGCTTCCATGTGGCGCAGTCAATATCTCCGCCTCCCATTTTAGCGTTAAACAGATTCTCTGAATATGCGCCCCCATCCCACGGGCTTTCTTCACCCACGACGGTAATTCCTTTGCCGTTTTCCTCATTAAACTTCTTGATAATATCCTGCATGAGCTGGGAATAATCCGTATTATCGGCCCAATAACGAAATTTTATGGTACATGGTTTTATATCCCCGGAAGGAGCCTGTCCTTCCTTTTCCGATGTGGTCTGTGTACCTGCTGCTGTGGTTTGTGCACCTGCTGCTGTCTCTGTACCTGCCGATGTGGCCTCTTTGCTGCCTGAAGAACAGCCTGCCATCGCTCCCCCGGCCATAAGAACCGCCAGGACCATTGCCATTGTTTTCTTTCCAATCAATCCTTTTTTCATTTTTTCCCTTCCCTTTCCCTGACATCATTTAGTGTTTCCCATACATGCCGTTCGGCAAGAAATTTGGCTTCCATATAATTACCGTCGGCAATTGCTTGATAAATACCTTTATGGCTTCGTTTTGCCCGTTTGAAGCTCTCCAGGTCATTATGGGTTTCTACGTGGCTCCGCCGGATGGATTCATTGATTATGGGGACCACCCGAATGAGTACTTCATTATGGGTGCATTCTGCTACAGCCGTATGGAACTGAACATCCATCTCTGCCGTAGCGGTGCTGTTGATCTGAATCTGGTCCATCTCCGCTACCAGTCTCTCAAGATTCTTAATATCCTGAGGTGTGGCCCTTTGTACCGCCAGTCCCGCAATCTGAGGTTCAATTAACATCCGGGTTTCAAACAGATTCTGAATAAGATACTTCTGATCCGTAAAATGCAGCCCAAGGGGATCCTCCCCGATCCCTGTTCCGGCACTGACAAAGGTTCCGCTCCCCTGGCGGATGACAACTACATTTTCAGCCCTTAAATACTTCATGGCTTCTCTCAAGGTAGAACGGCTGACTCCAAAAACCTCCGACAGTTCCTTCTCCGTAGGCAGCCGGTCTCCCGGCTTCATCTCCCTTTGGATAATCATGGTTTTTACCTTTTGAGCCGTAGCCATGGGGAGAACATCCACATTCTGCATCTTATCCATATTCCTTCTCATACCTCCTCCTCTCCGCAAATCAATTTGTATAAATTGTATACAAATAAAGTGTTTTACTGTTTTCATTTGGTTGTTTTTGTTTTCATCTGTCCTAATGCTAGCATAACATATGATGTATGTAAATAGATATTTTATGTTTATTTGAATTATTATTATAAAATAACAATTTATCCCTAATTATTTTGTGCATATATCACAAATATGAATAATAATTCATCATACCTTTCATATGTTTACCATACCAATTGGTATGTTGTTTTTGATTTCGTATTAAAATAATATAAAGAAGAGCTGCCATAAATCTTAAAACTCAGACGTCTGTTTACAATATAATTCTGTCATGATAAAATGTAATCAACGATATTCCTGCTCTTAACTCAAGATATGATGGGGGGATTAAATGACCGAAGAAAGCAAGGAGCCAAAACCACGGCGTATACAAAAAACAGATTTAAAAACACAGATAGAAACAGAGCTGCTGCATTTTATCAAGCAGATGGATCTATCGGTGAATAACAAGCTGCCACGGGAAGAAGAACTGTCCAGAATGCTGGGGGTCAGCCGCATCACACTGCGAAGCGTCCTGGACGACTTATCAGCCAAGGGAATGATTTTCCGCAGGCATGGAAAAGGTACCTTCATCAATAACAGCTTTTTTGAAATGAAAGCCAGCTTTAACCCTGTCATGCATTTTGTGGACATGATAACCAGCAGCGGCTATAAGCCCAGAGTGGAAATGATCCACCATGATATCATTAAGGCGGACAGGGATGTTGCCGATCATCTTGAGATGGCGGAAGGCGGCCTGGTTCTTATTTGTGATAAGATATTTTATGCCGATAAACAGATATGCGCCGTTACAAGGGATTACATCCCCTTCTCTTATCTTAACGGAGTGGATATGGCGGAGTTGGACAACTTTGTTAATTCCGTGTTTTACTTCATGTACAAGGCCACAGGGAAAAAACTGGAATGGGATAAGGTGGAGCTGAATGCAGTATACAGCAAGGATGTAGAACTGTTAAACGAATTGCTGGAGCGCTTTCACATTCCCCCAAAGGCATTTCTCCTTCTGAAAGCCATGAACTATGACGAGGATGGCACTGCTGCCGTATACACCTGGGAGTATGTGGATACCACCATATTAAAATATAGCCAGATTCGCAAAAGGCTGCTGCACTATGAGAATATTTAAAATTTGCGGCACATCCAAAACGTCCCGGAATGAAGGCTCTTTAAAAAAGCTTTCATTCCGGGACGCTTTGTTTTTCTTTCTATGAAGAGCTGCCATATCCGCAAGCCCTTTTGTTAACACTTACCTATGGCTGCCATTTGGCGTAGCCATAGATCATGATGAAAATGCTCACCACAAGCAGCACATTTCCAGTGATGATATATGGCCCTTTTTCGGCCAGACAAGCCATGAATGATCCTATGCCCATAATGACCGTTCCCATCAGGGCGCTTAATTTATATCTGTCCATATAACTCCCTCCTTTTACGCTTCTTCGGCCAGTTTGCCAGCCATCTGCCTGTTGGTCACAGCCATCAATACCGTGTAAATAATGGCTCCAAGTATGATCCCGTTCAGTGACGGAAGTCCGAAGGGAATTATGTATACCGCTACGATACAGGCGCCCCAGGTGATCCAGGGAACCGGATTCCATTTCCGGAAGGAAGCCTTGTCATATTCTTCATACCTGCCCTTGTGAACCAGGAAATAGTCGGAAAGTATGATGCCAGACAATGGGGGAACCACTGTTCCCAGTATATTTAAGAAGCTGAACAAAAAGCCGATATCATATGGCTTTGTAAGGGTCGCAACAGCGGACAGAGCCAAAAGGATGCCCAGCATTTTCTTTCTCTCCATTTTAAATGCATTGGACAGGTTTAAGGAGGTGGAATAAAGGTTTGCCGCATTGGTTGTAAAAATGTTGGTAGTCATAAGGATCAGACTGGGGATGACCAGGCCAAAGCTTAAGAGGATGACGGTTAAGTCACTGTTTTGCATGGCAATGGCTGCAATAGCTCCGCAGACGATCATGAGGATGTTGCCCCCCAGAAGGCCTGTAAGAGTGGCGGATACGGCTGTTTTCGTATCCTTTGCATACCGCATAATATCTGCAATACAGGTGGCAGTGGAAAGCACCCATGTACCGATTACGGCCGTAATTCCTGAATACAGGGATATGTTCCCACTTGGAACGTAGGAAAACAGAGCCTCAGCACCGCCAATAACCCCCAGAGAGCGGATGGCAGTGGCAATGGATAAGAATACGATTGCCGGGATAGCGATATATCCCAGAATGGCAATTGCCTGTATGCCGAACATAGCAAAGATACCCATAACAATGGCGCTGGCCGCCATACAGATCCCTTCCCCCACCCAGCCAAAATGGAATACCTGAGCTACGAAATGTCCATAGGTGGCCGCCTGAATGGTGTACCAGCCAAAATTCACAATAGGCACGAAAATCGATGCAGCCTTGGAACCGCTGGAACCAAAACTGTAACGGGTGAGAAGAGCAAAGGTAAGCCCTGTCTTACAGGCAATGATACTGATCAGCACAGCAATGATGCTTAAGAAAATATTTCCTCCAAGGGTTGCAATGATAATACCCTTAAAATCCAGTCCGGCCGCAAGTCCCCCTCCTGCCATCATGCTGGTGATAACAAAGACAAACCCGGTCCATATAATCGTAAGGCTGAAATAGCTTTTCCGCTGGTTTAATGGCACGGCACAGCGGGAAAACTCTGTATCCGTCTGCTGACTCTGATTTTTCTGTTCCATCTCCAAATCCTCCTGATGATTAATTCAATACTTTAATGGTTCCAATACCCCTTGTGGACCTCCGCGATCTCTTCTACCAGCTCCGGAAATGGCCCTACAACCTGGATCTTTTTCTGTCCCCTTGCAAACACTTCACGGCAGGGCAGATCAAAGGTAGGATTCTGAGGATCTGCCCCTGTATGGGCCAGGAGATCTTTTTCAGACATGCCGTACACCACCCGTCCGATGCCTGCCCAGTAAATTGCTCCCGCGCACATGGCACATGGCTCTGCGGTGGTATAAAGTGTACACTCCTCCAGAAAATCCTTGGAATACAATTGGGAGGCTCTCTCAGCTACCTGTGTCTCAGCATGACCTGTACATTTCCCTTCGGTGATCTCAATGTTAGGCTGCTCCAGGAGAATGGTTCCATCCTTTCCTGCAAGAAGCGCTCCAAAAGGGGTGTTGCCTGCTTCCCTTGACTGGCGGGATATTTCCTTACACCGCTTCAGGTTTTTAATATCAATTTCATAGTCCATATTAGACCTCCTATCGTATAAGGTATTACCTCATATCTTTATTACAATAATAATTTAACATATCTTAGAAGTGTTGTAAATAACTAATATGCTTAATAAAGGCGAAAAATATTGTGCATATTATCTAAATCACAACGGTCCTGATGCTGTTTTTTCCAACATAAAAATAAATCCCCCACTTGGAAAAGTAAGGGATTTATCATAAAACAGCCTTATGGAGAGAGCCTAACGGTCCATCAGCTTACAGGCCGCCACGCCCACCAGAGTTGAAATCAAAGTGGCAATAAGCGCCGGCCCTACCACAGCCATTGGATTGGGGCTTCCGTACTGGCTCCTGTAAGCAATCATATTGACAGGCAGTAACTGCAGGGAAGAAATATTAATGATGAGAAAGGTGCACATCTCATTGTTTGCTGTCCCCTCAGGAACCGGCTTAAGGGAATATTTCCCGGAGACCTCTCCCTTTCTCCGCTTTTCCTCCAGCTCCTTTAAGGCCTCCATGGCCTTAAGCCCTGCCGGAGTGGCCGCCCACCCAAGTCCCAGGATATTGGCAATGATATTGGTGGAGATATATTCAAATGAAGGATGGTCCTTTGGAATTCTGGGAAAAAGGAAACGAAGCACAGGACGCATTTTCTGTGACAGCCGTTCGATCAGCCCGGACCTGCTCCCCACCTCCATGATTCCGCTCCAAAAGGACATGATTCCCAGCATGGTGATGCACAGCGTTACAGCTTCCCTTGCAGAGTTAATGGCCCCTTCCGTTACTCCGTTTAAATTTCCGTGAAAGGCCCCCCAAAGGACTCCCACCAGCATCATAAAAGCCCATAAGTAGTTCAGCATCGGTCTTTCCTCTTCTTAACATCTTTTCATTCTTTCTTAATCCATCTTATTCCCCCTGAAATGACCTTATGTGTTTTCCTTGCTGCAAGTTCATAGTAATATAAAGAGTCCTTTGTCAAAATCACCGTCAGCCCATATTTGCAGCAAACCAAGAAAAATACCGCAAAGCAACAAAATCTCAGTTGCTTTGCGGCATCCATTTTCATAAAAGCCATATGAATTCAAGTCTTTCATTGGCATTTTCCGGTGTCAGTCACTTCCGGAACTTTCTTTTCTTCAGTTACCCATTATCCCTGTCATTTGTCAGATTCAGCTTGTCCAGCACAAAGAACATCAGACCCATGAGCATGCCGACTACACACGCAAGAACCATACCTGATAACTGAATACTTCCAAACTTTACGGCAACGCCGGAAAGGCCTGTTACAAAGATAACGGATGTCATGGCCATGTTTCTGGATCTTCCATAATCCACCCGTGCATCAACCAGAATACGAATGCCGGAAGCTCCGATCATTCCATATAATAAGAATGAAATTCCGCCGATTACCGGCCCCGGAATTGTATTGATCAATGTTGTCATCTTTCCGATAAAAGAGCAGGCAACAGAAAGGACAGCCGCTCCCCCGATCACATAGACGCTGTATACCTTTGTCATTGCCATAACGCCGATATTCTCCCCATATGTGGTGGTAGGCACGGAACCAACAAGACCGGAAAGCGCAGTTGATATATAATCTCCCAGCAAAGATCGGTGAAGCCCGGGATCCTTTATTAAATCTCTTTCTACGATCTTACTGGTTACAATCTGATGGCCGATATGCTCCGACGTAACCACCAAAAGCACAGGAAGAATAATGACAATTGCTTCCCACTTGAACTTTGGTGCAGAAAAATTAGGCAATGACAACCATGGTGCAGCACTGATCTGAGTAAAATCTACAATGCCGCATAAAAGAGCTGCCACATACCCTGCAATAATCGCAATCAGAATCGGGATAACAGATAAGAATTTTCTGAATACAACAGAACCAATCACTGCTGTCAGCAGAGTTACCAGAAAAACAATGACATTTCTCATATCAATCATTTCATCCTTCAGACCAGCATTGGATGCCGCCGTTCCTGCCAGCTCCAGGCCGATCAGCGCCACAACCGGTCCCATAGCCGCCGGAGGAAGAACAACATCGATCCAGTCCGAACCGAACTTATAAATAATCAGTGCCAGAATGCATCCGCAAATCCCAACGGCAACAAACCCGCCCAGGGCATAATTATAGCCCCATTTGCTGATAACAATTCCTGCCGGTGCCAGGAACGCAAAACTGGAGCCAAGGTATGCCGGTGCTTTTCCCTTTGTTATGAAAATAAAAAATAATGTTCCCATACCGTTCATAAACAGTACAACTGCCGGGTTGATTCCAAATATAAAAGGAACCAGGACGGATGCTCCGAACATTGCGAACATGTGCTGGATACTTAAGGGCACCAACAGCTTAAATGGCACTTTTTCTTCCACCTGAATGATTTTCTTGCTTTCCATACAGCTCTCCATTTCTCTTATAGTCTTCTAATAATTTTTTATCTTTCCCATTATAGCATCACCTCTATGTTCGTGCAACAACTTAAAATGGGTGAATTCAATTTGTTCAGCAGCGTTTCTGCAAGAGCCCGGAAAAAGGGCCGCAGCTCCGGTTTCTTCAAACCGGCAGCCCTGCAGCCCCTTTTAGTCCGATACCAAAGTCAAGCAAGCTTGACCTTGACTTGTTGCCTTCACGAGAATCAATTCTCACCAACCAAATCTTTCATAACCTCTTCCACGGTTTCCATCCGTGTTGCCAGATACGCCTTGCTTCCGCAAAAGACAAGCCCTTCCTCGGTCCGTCCTTCTGCAGAATCCACCAAAGCCTTGGTAATGCAGTAGGGAATTGTCTCCCTGTCACATTTTTCCAAACATTGATAGCAATGCTCCAGGCGGAAAGGCACCTGTCCCACTCCCTTTAGGAAGGGATTTTTAATGGCTCTCCCAGGCATTCCCACCGGGCTCTTTGTAATAACGATATCCTCTTTTTCCGCCTGGATATAAGCCTGCTTAAACTCCTCCGGAGCGTCACACTCCAGGGTTGTTACAAAACGGGTGGCTACCTGAACTCCGTCAACACCCAGAGAAAGCTGGTGCAGCACATCCTCATGGGTATAGATGCCCCCGGCCGTCACTACCGGAATCTCCTTGTTATACTTATCCCCGTATTCCTTTACCAGCCGGATAATGCCTCTCACTTCTTCATCATAATCCGCCTGCTTATAGGTGAGGTCCACCTCCGCCGTATCCACTCCAAGGTTTGCCAGATCCTCTCTGGAAAATCCCAGGTGTCCTCCTGCCAGAGGCCCTTCCACCACTACCAGGTCAGGCGCCTGATGGTATTTACGGTCCCACATCTTACAGATGACCATGGCAGACTTTACCGTTGATACAATGGGAGCTATCTTGGTTTTTAACACGATCCCGGCTTCTTCTGCAGCCTCAGCCACATATTCCGGCAGGCTTATAGGAAGCCCGGCTCCGGATATGATTAAATCCGCTCCTGCCTTTACCGCTTTTTTTACATAACTGGCATAATTCTTTGTGGCAACCATAATGTTAAATCCTATGATGCCATCCGGTGAGATTTCTCTCGCCTTTTTCATTTCCTGTCCAATGGACCGTAAATTCGCTTCCAAAGGATTCTTCTTAAAATCAGGCTCCCGAAAGCCGATCTGGGCCGTAGAAATGATCCCAATCCCTCCGGCCTTTGCCACTGCTCCGGCTAAGGAGGAAAGGCTGATCCCAACTCCCATACCGCCCTGGATCACCGGATGCTTTGCTACCAGATCTCCTATTACCAAAGGTTTTAATGTTCCCATTACATTCTCCTAAATCTTTCATATCTTTGATCTGCAAGTTCTTCCTTTGTCATGGTAAGGTAAGAGGCAAAAAATTCTTCCATGGCTTTATCCATTTCTTCCGCAATCAGGTCAAGATTATCTGCACAGGCCGGTTCTTCCTCCTGAATCACCCGCTCTATGAGACCTAATTCCATTAAATCCCTGGCCGTGATCTTCATGACCCTGGCCGCGTCATTTGCTTTTTTACTGTCCTTATAAAGAATCGAAGCAAAGCCCTCCGGCGAGAGAATGGAGTAGATGGAATTTTCCATCATCCAGACCTCATTTCCCACTGCCATGGCAAGAGCTCCGCCGCTTCCGCCCTCTCCTATGACGATGGAAAGAACCGGAACCGTTAGATCCGCCATTTCAAATAAGTTTCTGGCTATGGCTTCCCCCTGGCCCCTTTCCTCGGCCTCAAGACCGCAGAAAGCTCCCGGCGTATCCACAAGACAGACAATGGGGCGTCCAAAGGCTTCCGCCTGTTTCATCAGGCGAAGGGCCTTCCGGTAGCCTTCCGGAGAGGGCATTCCAAAATTGCGCCTGATATTATCCTTTGTATTCTTCCCCTTTTCCTGTCCGATGACCGTAACAGGCATTCCATGGAAAGAGGCGATCCCGCCTACAATGGCTCCGTCATCCTTATAATAACGGTCCCCGGCAAACTCTATAAAATCATCAAATATAGCATGGATGTAATCCGATGCCACCGGACGGTCCGAACTTCTGGATAATAATACCGTATCCCAGGCGCTCCTTTTGTTCTTTCTCAACCGGAAGGGTTTCTTTTTTCCACCACTTGATTCCGCTTTTGTCCGGTTATCCACAAAAAGGTTCTGAACACTTGGAGTATTGTGGAGGTTCAGGATATCTGACAGGGTTTCCTTCATCTCTTCCCTGGGGACGATCTTGTCAATGAAGCCATGTTCAAGTAAAAACTCCGCCCTCTGAAACCCTTCCGGCAGCTTTTGCCCAATGGTCTGTTCGATGACCCGGGGGCCTGCAAATCCGATGAGGGCAAAGGGCTCCGCCAGAATAATGTCGCCAAGCATGGCAAAGCTGGCGGTCACTCCTCCTGTGGTAGGGTCCGTAAGAACGCTGATATAAAGCTGGCCTGCCTTATGATGGCGCTTTAAGGCCGCCGAAGTCTTTGCCATCTGCATCAGGGACACGATCCCCTCCTGCATCCTGGCACCGCCGGAACAGGCAAAAAGGATCACAGGAAGCTTCTCTTTTGTGGCCCGTTCCACGGCTCTTGCGATCTTCTCCCCCATAACATGGCCCATGCTGCTCATGATAAAACGGGCATCACAGACTCCGATCACCGCCTTCTGGCTGTTTATTTCACAGATTCCTGTGACAATGGCTTCGGAAAGCCCTGTCTTTTCCCTGGCTGCCGCCACCTTCTTATCATATCCTGGGAAATCCAGGGGATTCTTAAATTCCATCTCCTTATCCCATTCATCAAAGGTTCCCTTATCTGCGATCATTTCAATCCTCTGATGCGCATGAAGGCGGAAATACCCCTTGCATTTGGGGCAGATGAAGTGATTACTCCTCACATCCTCCGCATAAACGGGCTGGCAGCATTTATTGCATTTCTTCCACAGTCCGGCAGGAATATTGGGTTCCTCAGACTTTTCAGGAGCCTTGTATTTGCTGTCTATTAATGTATAAGTTTTCTTAAACATGCTTTTTAACATAAGATTGCTCCTTTACCTGCCTACCGGACATAATCCGGGAAATATTTGGGGATAAAATCCGTATCAACGTCTCCATCCCGGTAAGCATCATGACTCAGGATATCAAACTGAAAATCCACATTTGTCTCGATTCCCTCGATGATCAGCTCCCCAAGAGCGCTTCTCATCTTTAAGATGGCCTCTTCCCTGTCTTTTCCATGGACGATCATCTTCATTAACATGGAATCGTAGTTGGCCGGAACCTTATAATCGTTGTAAATGTGGGTGTCAATGCGGACACCGTTGCCTCCCGGCACATGGACATTTTTTATAAGACCCGGACAGGGCATGAAGTTTTTCGAAGGATTTTCCGCATTGATCCTGCATTCAATGGCATGGCCTGTGATCACCACATCCTCCTGCCTTATGCTCAAAGGTTCCCCTGCTGCGACCCGGATCTGTTCCTTGATCAGATCTAAGCCGGTCACCATTTCCGTCACCGGGTGCTCTACCTGGATGCGGGTGTTCATTTCCATGAAGTAAAAATTCTTATGGCTATCCAGAAGGAATTCAATGGTTCCCGCATTCTCATATCCAACGGCCTTGGCTGCACGGACTGCGATCTCTCCCATGCGGTTTCTCAGCTCCTGAGAAATAGCGGCTGAGGGAGATTCTTCCAGAACCTTCTGATGGCGCCTTTGAATGGAACAGTCACGCTCTCCTAAATGCACCACATTTCCAAACTTATCCGCCATGATCTGAAATTCAATATGCCTTGGCTTTTCAATATATTTTTCAATATACATGGTATCATCGGAAAATCCCTTCACCGACTCCATCTGGGCATTCTTAAAATTAGCCTCGAAATCCTCCAGGCTTCTGGAAATTCTCATACCTTTTCCGCCACCCCCTGAAGAAGCCTTGATCATAACAGGAAAACCGATTTGATCCGCCATGGATTTGGCCTCTTCCACCTGACGGACTGCTTCCTTACCTCCAGGAATTACAGGAACCCCTGCTTCTATCATAGTCTTTCTGGCCTCGGATTTATTTCCCATCTTCCCGATGATTCCCGCGGAAGGACCGATAAAGGCAATGTTACACTTTTCACAAAGTTCTGCAAACCTTTCATTCTCCGAAAGAAAGCCAAACCCCGGATGAATGGCATCCGCCTTCATGGCTACGGTGGCCGTAAGGATCCTCTCCATGTTTAAGTAGCTCTGGGTCGAGGGCGCAGGGCCAATGCAGATGGCCTCGTCAGCCAATAAGGTATGAAGGCTATCCCGGTCCGCTTCCGAATAAACAGCCACGGTTTTGATCCCCATTTCCCTGCAGGCTCTTATGATACGCACCGCAATCTCTCCGCGGTTGGCAATTAAAATCTTATCAAACATGAGCCTCACCTATCCAATCATAAATGTCAGTTCTGCACTGGCAGCCAGCTTGCCGTCCACAGTTGCAGTGGCCTTTCCTACGCCCACAGGGCCTTTGCGCCTAATGATCTCACATTCCAGCTTAAGCCTTTCTCCCGGAATGACCTTGTGTTTGAATTTTGCCTTATCAATACCGCCGAAATAAGCAATTTTTCCCTTGTTATCTTCTAAGCTCAAAATCGCCACTGCTCCTACCTGCGCCAGAGCCTCTATGATCAGGACTCCCGGCATTACCGGCTCTGCCGGAAAATGTCCCTGAAAAAATGACTCATCATAAGTCACACATTTATATCCAACCGCTTTCACTCCAGGTTCAAACTCCTCGATGCAATCCACCAGTAAAAACGGGTGTCTGTGAGGAATGATCTCCTGGATCTCCTTAATACCTAACATTATGCGCCCTCCTACTTTTAAAAGAGAGGCCCAGCCTCTGGACCTCTCTTAGTTATTACAACGGCTTACCGGATACGGAACAGAGGCTGACCGTATTCCACCACATCTTCATTGCCTACCAGAATGGCTTCTACCACGCCATCGTATTCACATTCGATCTCATTCATCAATTTCATGGCTTCGATGATTCCCAGTACCCGGCCTTTCTTCACCTGATCTCCTACCTTTACAAAAGGTTCACTGTCAGGAGATGACGCATTGTAAAAGGTTCCTACCAAGGGAGAGGATACGATCTTTTCTGAACAGATATCATTTCCCGGTACTTCCTCCCCATTCCCGGAAAGAACGGCCGCCAAAGGCGCCTGCTGGGTGAAAACACCTGCTGCCACTTCTGCCGGTACCACAGAGCTTCCGGATATTGTCACGATTTCTCTTTCTTTTTCTTTCTTAATGGAAAGCTTTAAGTCTCCCTCTTCCATCTTAAAGCCGGTCAGGTCATTTTCTTTTACAGCCTGCATCAGCCTGATAATATCATTGATCTCCATAGACTGCCTCCTATTGTTCGAACTTCTTCACAAGAATGCTGGCATTGTGTCCGCCAAATCCCAGGGAATTGCTGATGGCGTATGTTACATCTAAGGAAACGCCTTCCCCCTTGGTGTAATCTAAATCACAGCCTTCCCCTTCTTCTTCAAGGCCGGCAGTGGCATGGACAAAGCCATCCTGAATGGATTTTACACAGGTAATGAACTCCACTCCTCCTGCTGCGCCTAAAAGATGGCCCACCATGGATTTGGTGGAGCTGATCTTCACATCCTTTGCATGATCGCCCAAGGCAGTCTTAATGGCCATGGTTTCAAACAGGTCATTGTGATGAGTGCTGGTGCCATGGGCATTGACATAATCAATTTCCTCAGGAGCAATTCCCCCATCCTTAATGGCCTCGGTCATGGCTCTTGCCGCACCGCTTCCGTCCTCTGCCGGAGAAGTGATATGGTAAGCGTCACAGGTTGACCCGTAGCCAGCTACTTCTCCATAAATCACAGCATTCCTGGAAAGAGCGTGTTCCAGCTCTTCTAAAATAACCACACCTGCCCCTTCTCCCATGACAAAGCCGCTTCTGTCCTTATCAAAGGGGATGGAAGCACGAAGAGGATCGTCAGAGGTGGTAAGAGCCGTAAGAGCCGTAAATCCTGCCACACCGATGGGTGTGATGCTGGCTTCCGCACCTCCTGCCACCATCACATCCGCTTCCCCGTACTGGATGGAACGGAATGCTTCCCCAATGGAATGGGTTCCTGTGGCACAGGCGGTCACCACATTGATGCATTTTCCTTTTAATCCGAACTGGATTCCTACATTTCCGGCCGCCATATTGGATATCATCAAAGGAACCAGAAGAGGGTTTACTCTGCCCGGGCCTTTTTCCAGAAGCTTTTTAGTCTCCCTTTCAAGGGCCTGCAAGCTCCCGATTCCTGAACCAACGCTTACGCCCACCCGGTAAGGATCTTCCTTTTCCATATCAATGCCGGACACTTCCAGGGCTTCCTTGGAGGCCGCCACGGCAAACTGGGCAAACCGCTCCATTCTTTTGGCTGCCTTAACATCCATGTAATCCTTTGGATCGAAATCCTTTACCTCTGCAGCCAGCTTTGCCTTATAATCCGTTGTATCAAACTGGGTGATCGGTCCGATTGCCACCCTTTTTTCCTTTAAGCCATTCCAAAAGCTTTCCACATCTTTTCCAATGGGAGTAATGGCGCCCATACCGGTCACTACGACTCTTCTCTTCATACCGTCTCTCCTTTTCTCTTTACCGTCCATACTATCCGGACAGAATCCACCCTGCTTAACCAGGTGTAAAGGTATGCCTGCCAGACATTCAGGCTTACATAGCCATGCCGCCATCCACACTGATCACCTGACCTGTGATGTATGCGGCTTCCTCTGATGCCAGAAATGCTACGGCACCAGCAACATCTTCCACTGCCCCAAAACGCTTCATCGGGATTTGCTCTAAGGACGCCGCCTTTATGGACTCCGGCAGAACCTCAGTCATTGCTGTATGAATAAAACCTGGAGCCACTGCATTCACCGTGATCCCTCTGCCTGCAACCTCTCTGGCAAAAGATTTGGTAATGCCGATGACGCCGGCCTTTGCTGCACAGTAATTTGCCTGGCCTGCATTGCCTAACACGCCGGAAACAGAAGAGATGTTTATGATCCTTCCGCTCTTTTGCCTGATCATCTGACGGGCCACATGCTTCATGCAGTTGAACACTCCCTTTAAATTGGTATTGATCACTGCGTCAAAATCTTCCTCTGACATCTTCATCAGCAGATTATCCCGTGTGATCCCTGCATTGTTTACAAGAATATCCAGCTTTCCGTATTTCTTTATAACGCTCTCTAAAAATGCGCCCACACTTTCATATTCCGCTACATTGCACTGGATGGCCTCTGCCTTGCCGCCCTTTTCCTGGATCTCCTTTACCACTTCCATGGCCTTGGAATCAGAACCATTATAGTTTATAACCACCGTTGCTCCCTGGCCTGCCAGCTTTATTGCAATCGCCCTGCCAATTCCTCTGGCCGCTCCGGTCACTACTGCTATCTTACCATCTAACATGTTCCTTACCTCCTGCATCCATAATGAAGTTCGATTCACCTGACGGTTCCTCGAACAGCTATTTTTCTAAGTGCCCTTTAGGGTAAAATTCAAGCTGCGCTTACGCTTTCTTTCATTAAGAAAAATATGCCTCCATGTCTTCCAGTTTCTCTATATTAAAGACTCTTACGTCCTTCGTAATCTTTTTAATGAATCCGGCCAGAGTCTTGCCCGGCCCGATTTCGATAAAGGTATCCACTCCGTCTGCTACCATGGTTTCCACGCTTTGCTGCCATCGCACGGAAGAATACACCTGCTTCTTAAGCAGGGGCTTCACCATTTCACGGTCAATTACATACTGGGCCGTCACGTTGGCTGCGTAAGGGATTTCAGGGGTCTTTATTTCCACGCCCTCCAATACCTCTCCCAGTTTTTCCCCCGCACCGGTGAGCATGGAGGAATGGAAAGGCCCGCTTACATTTAACATCAGCGCCCGTTTCGCACCTGCTGCCAGAAGCTTTTCATTTGCCGCTTCCACAGCCTCTTTTTTACCTGATATTACAATCTGCCCCGGGCAGTTGTAATTGGCGATCTGGACTCCCTCCATACCGCTTAACACTTCTTCAATCTTCAAGGCATCCAGTGCCAGAATAGCCGCCATGGCTCCGACCCCTGCAGGAACAGCCTCCTGCATGAGGATTCCTCTCTGCCTGACTGTACGAATGGCATCCCTGTCACTCATAACGCCTGCAGCCGCAAGCGCACAATATTCTCCCAGGCTTAAACCGGCAGACACCTGTGGCCTTATGCCTTTTTCTGCTTCCAGTACCCGCATCATGGCAATGCTGGTGGTCACCATGGCTGCCTGCGTATATTCCGTAATATCCAGCCGGTCATTCTTTTCAAAGCAAAGTTTCGGTAGGTCAAAACCAAGCAGGTCCGAAGCCATATCATACAGTTCTTTTCCAATCCTTGTCTGCTCATAAAAATCCTGGCCCATGCCGCAGTACTGCGCGCCCTGGCCTGGGAAAATAAATGCAATCTTGCTCATAATTATAAACTCCTCTTTAACGGCCAAGCAATTTCTCTGCCTGCTCCATCATCTCATTAATCATTTCCTTACAGGTCTGCTCCTTATAAATCATACCTGCAATCTGCCCGGCCATAACCGTGCCATTTGTCACATCCCCATCATGGACAGCATTTCTTAAGGTTCCAAGGGTTATATACTCCAGTTCCTCAAAGGTTTTGCCTTCCTGCTCCAGTCTTACATACTCCCTGGTCATCTGGTTTCTTAAAGACCTTACGGGATGGCCGTGGCTGCGTCCGGTTACTGCAGAATCAATATCCTTTGCCTTAATGATCCGCTGCTTGTAGTTGTCGTGGACAATGGATTCCTTTGCAACCACAAACCTGGTTCCGATCTGGACAGCCTCTGCTCCCAGCATGAATGCTGCAGCAATTCCCCGTCCGTCTCCGATGCCGCCGGCTGCAATCACTGGTATGGATACTGCATCCACTATCTGTGGAACTAACGTCATGGTGGTCTGCTCGCCGATATGTCCGCCTGATTCACTGCCTTCCGCCACAACCGCATCCGCGCCGTACTTTTCCATCCTCTTTGCCAGAGCTACGGAAGCCACCACCGGGATCACCTTGATGCCTGCTGCCTTCCACATATCCATATACTTTTCCGGGTTTCCGGCTCCGGTAGTAACAACCTTGATGCCTTCCTCCACGATCACCTTTGCCACATCCTCTGCATGAGGGCTTAACAGCATGACATTGACGCCGATGGGTTTTCCCGTCAATTCCTTTGCCTTGCGGATCTCTGCCCTTACCACCTCGCCTGGAGCATTTGCCCCGCCGATCAGCCCTAAGCCTCCGGCCTCCGATACGGCTGCTGCCAGGTGATGCTCAGCCACCCATGCCATGCCACCCTGAATAATCGGATGTTCCACTCCTAAAAGTTCGGTAATTCTGGTTTTCATTACGCTTCCACGCCCTTTGCTTTTAAATAGTCCATAACCTGCTGAACTGTAGTCAGTTTCTCCAAATCCTCAGACGGGATCTCTACGGAATACTCATCCTCAAGAGCCATAACAAGCTCAAATAAATCCAAAGAATCTGCTCCTAAGTCCTCTTTGAAGGAGGATTCCGCAGTGATTGTACCTGCCTCCACATTTAACTGCTCCGCGATAATTTCCTGCATTTTCTCTAACATAATTTAATCTCCTCTTTCATTCATATTCATTTTATGCTATTACTTTGAGTTTCAAAGTATTAGTCAAAATCATTACCACTCCAAAAGAGTGGCTCCCCAGGTTAATCCTGCACCAAAGCCAGCAAGTACGATCTTATCTCCCCGCTGTAATTTCCCTTCCCGGTTCATCTCATCCAAAAGTATGGGTATGGTCGCTCCCGATGTATTCCCATACCGGTCCAGATTGGTGGGAAACTTTTCCATAGGTATCTTCAACCGCTTTGCGATGGATTCAAAAATCCGGTAATTTGCCTGATGCAAAATAAAATATTTAATTTCTTCTATGTCGGTTCCGCTTTCTTCCACTACCCGTTTAATGGACTCGGGCACCGTCTTGACTGCAAATTTGAACACTTCCTGACCGTCCATGGTCATATATCCAAGCTCCGGTTTCTTTCCAGTGAGGAAATTGCCCGTAGTCCGCCCTCCGCATTCCAGGACTTTTCCTCTGGTACCGTCTGCTCCCATGGTCATGTGAAGGATTCCCTTCTCTTCCGCCCGTACCACAGCCGCTCCGGCCCCGTCGCCAAACAGAACACAGGTGCTTCTTTCATTCCAGTCAATGAGCTTACTTAAGGTATCCGCTCCTATCACCAGGCCGGTCTGATAGATTCCTGCCTTAAAAAATCCGTGGATTGTATTTAAAGCATAAACAAATCCGGAGCAAGCCGCGCTTATATCAAAGGCAGCGGCATGATTGGCTCCGATGGCCGCCTGTACCTCGCAGGCACCGCTGGGGAAACAGCAATCTGCAGAAGATGTGGCTAAAATGATGATATCCAGTTCTTCTGCCGATACACCGGCATTGTTAAGGGCTTCCTTCGCCGCCTGTATGGCCAGATCAGAGGTTCCTGACTCCGCCGATGCGATCCGCCTCTCCTTTATTCCGGTCCTGGTCCTTATCCACTCATCGCTGGTATCCACAAACCTTGCCAGATCCTCATTGGTTACCACCTGCTCCGGGACAGCAGAACCTGTTCCTATTATTCTTGTTGTCATAAATTCCCCCATTCATGCTCCGGCATTCCCTTTTCAGAGCCTGCTGGATCCATGCCGCGTTGGATTGTTTTATTTATCAAATATTTTGAATATCAAAGTAATTTTATAAAAAGATGCGCTGATTGTCAAGAGAAATTTTATCATTCACTTTTTAACAAGTACTGATAAACCTCTCTTTTACTGATCCCTCTGTCCTTTGCCACCATGCGCATGGCTTCCTTCCGGTCCAATCCTTGATTTACATAAAGTTCCATATGTTCCTCCAGGGACATCTCCCGGGAAGCCATGACTTTTTCCTCTATTTTGTCCCTGATGCTTTTTCCTTCTATGACGATGACGCACTCTCCCTTAGGTGCTTCCTCCTCATAGGCCTTTAACGCATCTGTAAAGGTTGTCCGAAACGCCGTTTCAAACCGTTTTGTAATCTCCCTGCAAATAGTGATCTTCCGGTCTCCCAAAGCTTCATAAAGCTCTTTTAAAGTCTTGACAAGCCGGTGGGGCGCTTCGTAAATGACAATGGTCCTGGATTCTTCCTTAAGTTCTTCCAGGATCCACTGCTTTTCCTTCTTATCAGACGGCAAAAAGGCTTCAAAACAAAAACGCCTGGTCCCAAGGCCGGAGAGGGTCAGAGCCGTGATACAGGCCGCCGGACCAGGAAGAGAAGTGAGCTGGATTCCCGCCTCATAGCACTGCCTTACCAGTTCCTCCCCTGGATCGGAGATGCCGGGAGTTCCGGCATCCGTGATCAGGGCGATCCTGACTCCCAGTTTCATCTGTTCCACTAAGTATCTGGCCTTTTCCACCTTATTATGCTCATGGTAGCTGGTCATGGGCGTTTTTATATCAAAATGGTTTAATAGCTTGATGCTGTGGCGGGTATCCTCCGCCGCGATCAAATCCACTTCCTTTAACGTATTTAAAACCCTCAGGGTAATGTCTTCAAGGTTCCCTATGGGTGTTGCACACAAAAATAATTTTCCCTTATTCTCTTCCAATTTTCCTGCTCCCAGTCATTTCCTCTTAATACCTGCAAGGCATTTCTATTTCCTTATAGATCAATACCCATAAATGGTATAAATTTCATCCGTATACACACCAGGTTCTTTATATACAATCACAGGGGCCTCCACTTTAATCATGGATCTTCCTCCCCGTACCGCTTCTATGAGAACCATGTTTGCCTCCCTGTCCACAAAGGGATGAACCATTTTCAACCGTTTTGGCTCCAGGCGGCAGCTTTTTAATTCCGTTATGATCTCAGCCAGCCGGTGAGGGCGGTGCACCATATAAAACCGCCCTCCCGGGCGCAGAAGCCTTGCCGCCTCCCTTGTCACATCATGAAGAGTGCATAACACCTCATGGCGGGCAATGGCCTTTGGCAGCTCCGGGTTTTTAAGGCCATGGGAATCATTCATATACGGAGGGTTAGAGGTCACCACGTCAAAGGAAGCCGCGCCAAATAAACGGCTGGCTTCCTTTATATCTCCTGTCACAATAGAAATTTTCTCTTCCAGATGGTTTAAGGCAACACTCCTTCTGGCCATTTCCGCCATTGCCTCCTGAATCTCCAGCCCGGTATAATGAAGACCCTGATTTTTGGCCTCCAAAAGAAGGGGGATGATTCCAGTGCCTGTCCCTAAATCCACCGCTTTTTCTCCTGGCTTTACCAGGGCAAATCCGGAAAGAAGGACCGCATCCATGCCAAAGCAGAATCCATCCCGGTTCTGTATGATCTTATACCCGTTTCTCTGCAGATCATCAATACGTTCATTTTCTTTCAAATCAATTGTCATCTAACTTGGACTTTCCTTCTTTCTTTTCAAGAGCTTCCAATGCCTTTAACTCCACATCAGTTACCTGGGTCTTCTCCCGGCGGCGTCTTGGTTTGAATTTCAACTGTTCCACCTTGTATTCCCGGATTTCCTTTTCATCCTTAGTGGTGACAAGCACCTTTACCAACTGCCTTAAAACGCTTACAGAATGAACCTCACCCTTAAGCCCATCATCTGTTGTCACATAATCGCCTACATTGGGAAGCTTGCTGTTAAGCTCCTCATAGGTTTCCTCTTCATTTTTTAAGCAGCACATGAGCCTTCCGCAAACGCCGGAAATCTTGGTGGGATTTAAAGAAAGGTTCTGTTCCTTAGCCATCTTAATAGAAACGGGTATGAATTCAGAAAGGTAAGAGTGGCAGCATAAAGTTCTTCCGCAAATGCCGATCCCTCCCACGATCTTCGTCTCATCCCTGACTCCTACCTGACGAAGTTCAATCCTGGTTTTGAAAACAGAAGCCAGATCCTTCACAAGCTCCCTGAAATCAATTCTTCCGTCTGCAGTAAAATAAAACAGCACCTTATTATTATCAAAGGTATATTCCGCATCGATCAGCTTCATCTGAAGACCATGTTTTTTGATCTTTTCCCTGCATATCTTAAATGCTTCTTTTTCCTTTTCGTGGTTTTTCTTTTCTACTTCATCATCACCCCTGGTGGCCATGCGGATCACCGGCTTTAAAGGCTGGATCACCTTATCGTCTTCCACTTCCCGGCATCCCAGGACAACATAACCATATTCAATTCCCCGTGCAGTCTCCACAATTACATGATCCCCGGTCAATACTTCCAGATTCACGGGATCAAAGTAATATATTTTTCCTGCATTGCGGAAACGAACGCCTATTACCTTTATCATCAATTAATTCTCCTTCATAACAAGCAGCATGAGCTCCATAGCCAGTTCCATATTCACATTGGCATCCAGACGGATCCTTGCCTTATCAATCGCCTGTAAAATCATCTCAATGCCGTCATAAGCGCTGGCAGCGCTCAACTCTTTCATTGTATTATATTCTTCCCTGAAAATCAGAAGATTGATATCCTGAGTCACCTTATACATTAAAACATCCCGGTACCATAACTGCATAAAATCAAGACAGTCGTAAATATCCAGATTTTCATCCTTCATCCGCTTAATGTAAAAAAGCAGCTCTACAATATCCATATCCTTTATGTGCTTCAGCATATGGAGCAATTCCGTATACATTAGCTGAAATTCCTCAGAGGAAGCCAGATGAATAGCCCTTCCAAGATTCCCTCTGGCAAACGCCCCGTAAACCTCTGCCTTGCTCTCCCCGATGCCCAAAGACCCTGTTAAATAAGATTTCACTACTGAATCCTGCAAAGGCTTTAGCTTTAACTGCACGCATCTGGAAAGAATGGTTGGCAGAAATGATTCCTGATTGGTGGTAAGCAGCATGATGATTGCATAAGAAGGTGGTTCCTCAATGGTCTTTAACAGTGCATTCTGAGCCTGAACCGTCATCTTCTCCGCTTCATCCACAATATAGATTTTATAGTAACTGCTATAAGGGCGTATCATGATGGTGTCATGGATCTGATCCCTGATATCGTCAACGCCAATGCTTCCCGGTTTTCCATGGGTCAGATAAATAAGATCCGGATGGTTTCCGCTCATGACCTGTTTACAGGCATGGCACTGCATACATGGTTCACTCTTTCCCTTTTCACAGAGCAGGGTCATTGCAAATGCATTGGCCAGGAACTTACGCCCCATCCCCGCTTCACCTGTAAGAATGTACGCATGGGAAACATGATTTGATTCAATGGCCTTTTGCAAATGTTCCTTGATTCTCTCATGGCCGATGATATCTTTAAACCCTGGCATAGAGACACCCCCTGTCGCTGTTGTCTGACCCGCTTTCCTGTTTCGTTCACACGGGAAAACGAATCAAACTAATTATAACATAGAACGTTTGCCACCACAAGAATGAAGTATTGGCAAATCCTTTCTCATTTCCTTTTATTCTGCACATTTTCAGCCAATATTTTGCAGTACATGAAACTTTTTGAGTTGAGATTATAGACCAGGTGAAGTATACTGAAAAGAGAAGGTTTGATTCGTATCGGAATTATAACTATGGGGGATGATTTCAATTTTAGGAATAATAATTGCAGACGACGAAAAGAAAATATGCAGGCTTTTAGAATATTTGATTAATTGGGATGAAATAGGGGCTGAGCTTCTGGGTGTTGCTTATGACGGCATTTCTGCCTTTCAGTTGATTCAGGAAAAGAAACCTGACGTTCTGCTTACGGATATCAGAATGCCGGGTATGGATGGACTCCAACTGATTGAAGAAGCAAAAAAACAGAATGCTTCCCTTAAGTGCATCATCATAAGCGGCTATAAGGACTTTCAATACGCACAACAGGGGATCAGGTACGGAGTACGGGATTATCTGTTAAAGCCCATTAATCAGGATGATTTAACCCGCACCTTAAAGAAGCTTGTTAAAGAAACCCTGGAGCAGAAAAGCAGTCAGGAAACCCGGATTCACCTGGAGAAAACGATAAAAAACTATTCCGGTGAATTTAAACGGGTATTTTTAAAAATAGTGCTGGAACAAAAACCGGAGGAAAGACCTGAGACAGTATTAAAAGAAGTCAGGAAAATCAATACCTCCCAGGTTGTTGACCAGGGCGGCCGGTGTCTGGTTGTGAAGCCGGATATTGAATATAAGGATTTTACAAAAGACGCCTATCAGCTTTTAATTGATAAAACCATTGAGATCCTTCAGGTAGAATTTGCTTCTGAAGAAGGAGAATTAACCATTGAGTCCTCCCATGAGGGCATATTTTTAATGCTTTGCCATGAACCTCCTGACAAGGAAGAACTGATCAAAGCCTTAAACCATGTGAGGGACCGAGTCATGGGACTTCAGGACTTATTTCCAAGGATACATTTTACAGCAATCATTACGGAGCCGGTGGATACGGACGAAGAACTGATCCGGCAGATACAGCACAGCCGGATCGCCATGTACAACCGGCTCCTTACGGATACCAATACGGTTTCGGAATTAAATGGGCCTGCTGCAGGATCAGAAGAAAAACACTCCCTAACCCCAAAGATTTCAAGGCTGTTAGAAAATAGGCCGGAATCCTTTGAACCGGAAGAAATCAAAAAATGCTTAAGTGATGCCAAACGGATCTTGCACGAAACAAAAGACATCTCTGGCCTTGACATTAAAATAGAGCTGCTTCGCCTGGCTCACAATTATCTGGACTGGTTTGAGCTGCTGGATTCATCTTTAGACAAAAGCGGGAAAGCTGCATATTTCTCCGAAATGTATGAGCATTGCATCAGCCTTGACCAGGCATTTGAACTCCTGGAAGAAACGCTTATAAAAGCCTTACTTGAAGTTCTGAACCATTTAAAAAGCAGGGAAATAAAACCGGTTGCCTATGCAAAGCATTATATAGAAAAAAACAAGGGTATTGATATAAAGCTGGAAGAGCTGGCAAAAACTGCCGGATTCAGCTATTCCTATTTTTCATATCTGTTTAAAAAGGAAACGGGAAAAACACTGACTGAATATATACAGATGGTAAGAATTGAGACCGCCAAAAAACTTCTGGTGGAAAAAGAACGGAACGTAAGTGAAATAGCGGAGCTGGTTGGTTACAGCGATATCAAATTTTTTACCAAACAGTTTAAAAAAACGCTGGGCGTCTCTCCCAATGAATACCGCAAAATGTTTTTGGAACGTTGAAACAGGGAGGCTATCCTTTGAAAAAACAATGGTTGAAAAAACGAATTCTGATCTGGATCAGGGCCATGGTCTCTTGGAGCTGTCTTGCCCTGATCCTGTTTTTTCTGATTCTGCTTAAGCCGGAACTGACGGAATCCATTTTTTATGGAGTGATGACATGGATTATGCTGTTTTCCTTTCTCCTTCTGCTGGTTATTGGTAAGATCAGTATTTTAGAACCTCTGGGGACCATGAGAAAAAAAACAGAGCTTTTCAACGACGGGATCATTTTCACAGAAATATTCAAAAACCTGGAAGGAATCTCGCCGGACACAGATGCCCTGCTTTTAAAGGTACATGCCATCCTGGACAAAGATAGAATAATAGAAAATGCCAAGCAGCAAGCCAGGTATCTGGCTCTTCAAAATCAAATCAATCCTCATTTCCTCTATAATGTACTGGAATCCATACGTTCCGATGCGATTATGGCCGGAGTCCCGGAAATAGGGAAGATTGCAGAAGCCCTTGCCGTATTCTTCCGCTATACAACTTCAAAAATGGAGAGGCTCAGCACCCTTCAGGAAGAACTGGCCAATGTAGAGAATTATTTTTTAATTCAGAAATACCGCTTTGATGATAAGCTGGAATTAAAGATCAAACTGCCCCGGGATGATGAAGAAATTTTAAAAACCCGAATCCCAAAGCTCACCCTTCAGCCAATCGTGGAAAATGCCATTAAACACGGATTGGAACCTAAGGTTTCAGGGGGAACCGTTGTTATCGATATAGAACACAGCGACACCATCCTTTACCTTTCCGTAATTGATGACGGGATCGGCATTGAAGAAGCCAGGCTTGGAGGCCTTAATGAAAAGCTTTCCCGAATGGATGCCGGGGACGGTTCCGCCAATGAAGGCGGAAAGGGAGGGATCGCTCTCATAAATGTAAATTCAAGAATCCGCCTTCTCATGGGTGATGAATATGGCCTTCACATCCTCAGCACTCCCGGAATCGGAACCGAAGTATGCCTCACACTTCCTTATATGTTTGAGCCGGAAGAAAGGAGGGGATGATGAAAAAAGAACTGATCCGCTATGAAAACATACACTGTTCCATGGATGGCCAGACCTATTTCAATGGACTCTTCTTTCGGGCATTTGAGGGACAGATCTGCTGTGTCATAGTCAACAATACCATTGAAAAAGAGTATTTCCTCCAGCTTCTCCACGGAAATTTAAAGCCAGACTACG
Organism: Lacrimispora brassicae; assembly: GCF_054772055.1. Lineage (NCBI taxonomy): Bacteria > Bacillati > Bacillota > Clostridia > Lachnospirales > Lachnospiraceae > Lacrimispora > Lacrimispora brassicae. The sequence goes on from NZ_BRYH01000002.1 coordinate 102,388, forward strand.
GCTGGACCTATTATAAAGAGAAGAAAATAGTATCTTCCAGAATGCAGGAGCAGATACTGAAGCACACTGCATTTATCGGCCGCAACAAAGGAATCTTTTCTGAGTTAAGCGTAGCTGAGAACATTTTCGTGGCCAGCGGCAGGGTCCCATTCTGGAAGAGGGTAAATCCTCTCTGCAGGCATGCTCCCAATCTTCTTAAGGATTTGGATAGTTCCATCCCCCTGCTTGATAAAGCACACATCCTGGATCCCGGCATGCAGAAACAGGCAGAATTAATGCGCGCTTATGTCTCCGGATGCCATCTGGCTGTTATAACGGATATTGAAATGATCATGACAGAAGAGCAGCTTAAAAATTTCTTTATTCTGGTGACAAAGTTAAAGGCCCGGGGAATGACTTTCCTCTACGTTGTAAACAGCTCCACCAAATTATATGAATATGCTGATGAAATAACCATCATCAAAAGCGGCAGAACCATCGGCCATATGGATCAGGAGGATTTTTCCAAATTCCAGACCTATATGGAACTGTTTGAAAAGACCAGAAAAAATACATTGAAAAAAAATAACTTGTTACAAAAACAAATAGATAAAAAAACAGTCTTAGAATTCCAAGATGTGAAGCTGCCTGATCTTCCCGTATTGAATCTATCGTTAAGTGCAGGGGAGGTTCTGAACATATTGGACTTGGATTCTACGGAATGCAGAAATATCCTTCCCATCCTCCAGGGAGAATGGGGATTTGAAGCCGGAAAAATTTTATTAAACGGATTAGAATACTCCTTCCAATCAGTTCACCAATCCATCCGGGATGGCATCGCCTTCATTGAAGCAAGGCCAATGGAAGAAATGCTGTTTGCCGATATGACCATTCTGGATCACATGACTTTTATGATCCAGCGAAACAAGAAAAAGTACTTTTTGAGAAAAAAATACAGAAAGATGACCTGTCATCTGATGGAGGGAATATTTACGGAAGAGGAATTGATGAAAAAAACATATACAGTCAGTGATGAATGCAAATTAAAACTTCTATATTACCGCTGGATCTTTGTCCGTCCAAAGGTCCTGGTATGCATAAAGCCTTTTTCATCTGTTGATTTTCAAATGCGCCAGATCACCATCAATCTGCTGAAAGAAGTTTTAAAGTCAGGAATCGCTGTAATCATCATCACCAACCAGATTGCAGAAGCTTACACCATGGAAGGAAAGAATATCACCTTTCACAATGGAACTATTGCTATGGATTAACTCTTTTTATCGAAGTTTTTTGTATATTTAAACCATAAAAAAGTCTTATTTTTCTAATTAATAAGGCTTTTTTTCTTATTCAATGACTGATTTCGATAAATATACCCCCATATTGCACAAAATATACCATTGTTTCCTCCCCCTTTCACTGTTAAAATAACAAACACATAACATTCATTCATACTATCAAAACGATAGAAAATAAGAAGGGAGATTAAGAAATGATGAAAAGAAAAATCTTATCCATGCTGCTGGTATCCGCTATGCTGGCCACCATGACTGGCTGCGGGGGCCAAAAGACCGTTTCAGAGTCCGGTATGACAGAGAAAGCTTCGTCTGAAGATATTACCGTAGGCGTCATTTTAAAAACACTGTCCAGTGAATACTGGGGTTATGTTGCGGCAGGCGTTCAGGCAGCATCAAAGGATTTGGGGGTTAAGGTTGATCTCCAGGGGCCGGCTTCTGAAACAGCGTATGATGAACAGAATAATATGATCGAGACCATGCTCTCCGGCGGCGTAGATGCGTTTGTCATCTCTCCCCTCCAATCTGACTCTGTGGCAAGCGTAATCGGAGATGTGAAGATTCCCATTATAACCGTAGACACGGATGCGGAAATAGCAGGAAAAGTTTCCTTTGTAGGAACCGGTAACGACAATGCAGCTTACCAAGGCGGATTATTTGCCGCTAAAAAAGCCGGAAAAGGTGCAAAAGCCGTTATTATAGGAGGAGTTGAAGGAAATGCCACCAGCGATGCCCGCCAGGCAGGATATACCAAGGCTCTGGAAGAAAACGGTGTGGAAATTGTTTCCGTACAGTATGCCCAGTCCAATCCGGATACAGCAGCAAATGTAATGGAAAATATCATAACCGCACAGAACGGAGACATTCAGATCGTATGCTGCCACAACGATGATACGGCTGCCGGTGCATCCAATGCCGTAAAACAGCTTGGTTTAAAGGACGTCATCATTGTTGGCTTCGACGGCAACCAAAGCGGTGTTCAGAATATCATTGACGGCAACATAACAGCTACCTGCGCACAGGCCGCTTATACCATGGGTTATAAGGCCGTTGAAACAGCTTTTCAGGCTGTAAAAGGCGAAACCGTTGAAACCTTCGTAGATACAGGATGTGAAGTCATCACAGCAGAAAATGCAGAAACATACTTAGAAAAACTGAAAGGCTACTTAAAATAATCCACTTGAGCACGTTAGGAAAGGTTTGGCGGCATTATGAGTAATTATTTGGTTGAGCTGAAAGGTGTTACAAAACGCTTCCCTGGTGTAGTCGCAATGCGAAACATGTCCTTGCAGATCAAACCTGGCGAGATCCACGGGCTGATCGGTGAAAACGGTGCCGGAAAATCCACCCTGATCAAGGTTTTAACCGGTGTACACATTCCGGAAGAAGGCACCATTTACATAGAAGGGAGCAAAGTTTCATTTAAGAATCCTAATGAAGCTGCCACTGCGGGAATTGCCTGTGTATATCAGGAATTAAACATTGTAAAGCTCCTTTCTGTCACAGACAATATTTTTATTAACAAAGCCTTAAAAAAGAAAGGCAGCCCGTTTCTGGAATATACTAAAATGCATGAAATGGCCCATGAAGTTATGCTTTCTCTAGGGCAGGACATTGATGTAAAAAAGGAATGCGGTTCCTATGGCATGGGAATCCAGCAGATGGTAGAAATTGCAAAAGCCGTCCTGATCGATGCAAAACTCATCATCATGGATGAACCTACCTCCAGCCTTGGGGAAAAGGAAGTGGAACAGTTAATGAAAACGGTCCGTTCCTTAAAGGAAAAAGGCATTGCAATTCTGTTCGTGTCCCATAAACTGGAGGAGCTGTTTGAGCTGTGCGACCGTGTAACGGTCATGAGAGATGGAGAACACATCCTGACAAAAAATACTGATGAATTGGATAACGATTCCCTGATCTCAGCCATGGTAGGCAGAACACTGGATAATCAATATCCGAAAATTGAAGCGGAGACCGGTACGGAGGCTCTGCGGGTGGAACATTTAAACTCTGCAGGTGTTTTAAGGGATGTGAGCTTTCATGCAAACCATGGAGAAATCCTTGGTTTTGCAGGCTTAGTAGGCGCCGGCAGAACCGAAACATTCCGGGCCGTGTTTGGCGCTGACCCCTATGACAGCGGGGATATTTATGTAAACGGGAAAAAATCAGTCATAAAATCACCCAAAGACGGCATCCGCTGCGGAATGGCATTTTTAACAGAAGACCGCAAAGGACAAGGTCTTGTTCTTTCCCAATCAGTCCGGACGAACCTTATCTTAAGTAGTATGAGACGCTGTACGAAAGGCCTGTTCTTTGACGAAAAACAGATCGATCAGTTAGCGGAAGAAACCATCAGCGACTTAAAGATAAAAACTCCCACTGCCGATGAGGTGGTGGGGCAGTTATCAGGCGGCAATCAGCAAAAGGTGGTCATCGGAAAATGGATCAATACAGACGCGGATATCTATATATTTGATGAGCCTACCAGAGGAATTGACGTAGGTGCCAAAGTTGAAGTGTACAACATCATGAACCGCCTGGTCCGTGCCGGAAAATGTGTTATCATGATTTCTTCCGAATTACCGGAGATCATAGGAATGAGTGACCGGGTGATCATCATGAGGGAAGGAAGAGTCATGGGAGAACTTTCGAAAAAAACAGATGTCCTGAATCAGGAAATAATCATGAAAGCTGCTTGGGGAGGTAAAATTTGATGAAAAAGAATAAAATGAAAGATATGATTGGAAAGGTGGCTCCTTTGCTGGCCTTGGTTCTTTTATTCATTGTTTTATCTTTGGCAACAGATAAATTTTTTACACTCAATAATATGATGAATATTTTAAGGCAAACGGCTGTAAACGGGCTGATTTCCGCGGCCATGCTGGTGGTGCTGATTACAGCAGGCATCGACTTATCTGTAGGCGCCAATGCTATTCTGTGCGCATGTATGATGGGTATGCTGAAAAACTCTTTTGGCATTACAAACTCATTGGTATTGATCCTGGTCTGTATCTTAACCGGAGTTTTCGTGGGCTTCTTAAATGGAATATTGCTCACAAAAATGCATCTTCCCCATCCTTTCGTTTCAACCCTGGGTATGAAAAATGTGCTTTGCGGCCTGGCACTGCTGGTTGTCTCAACAAAAACCATCTCCGACTTTCCGGCTGCCGTTACATTCTTAGGTTCCAGCAACTTATTTAAGATATCCGGCGGATTCTCCGGGATTCCTTTATGCTTTATAGTTTTAATATTGATCTATCTGGTCTATCATTTCTTTTTAAATAAAACTGCTCTTGGAAGGATGATTTACTGCGTAGGAGGCAATCCGGAAGCTGCCCGCCTTTCCGGGATCAATTCCGATAATATACTGATATTCGTTTACAGTTTATCCGGATTTATGTGCGCCATTGCCGGTCTGGTTATTGTAGGGCGCTCCGCAGTCGCCAATCCTTCTGCCGCTATCTCACCATATGATACGGATGCCATTGCAGCATGTATTATTGGCGGTGCTTCCTTTATGGGAGGAAAAGGGACCATCTGGGGAACCCTGATCGGTGCCCTGATGATTTCTACCATTCGAAATGGTTTAACACTCTTAAATACTTCAAGTTCCGTACAGTACGTTGTTATCGGCCTTGTAATCATTGCCGCCGTATTTATCGATGTAACAAGAACACGTATGGAAGCAAAAGCCAAACGGCTTGCAGCTAAATAAAAGCCAACTTTAAAATAAGCATGAAAGGCGCTATGGAATTCCATATCTCTTTCATGCTTATTTTAACCATTTACAGCTCTGCTGTCACAGCTTTTACGATCTCAGCCAGGCACGCTTCCAGATCCTGATTGCAGAATCGCCTATGTATTCCGCATCGAACGAGATTTTCTTCTTTAAAATCCTCCTCATCCGCCAGAAACCTTCTGCAAAGCTCCTTATATTTTGGTGTCTTCTGTCCCCTTTCCCGTTTGATCGCTCTCAAAAGCCGATCTCCATCATCGACCTCAACATAAATAGGAAACAGCCTGTCCTTTCCAAAATAATCCCTTGTCTTTTCATAAGATTCCAGGGTTCCGATCATCAGATATCCATTTTTCCCTTCTAAATCAACCTGACCGTCATCAACAGTAAAATAACTCCACGGCCCATAAATCGTTTCATACGTCCTCTCCTCAATAAGCCTGTTTTCTTTCCTGAATTCCTCCAGCTTATCTCTGGTTGTGAAATAATATTCCACCCCATCCCTTTCTCCATCCCGAATCGGTCTGGTGGTATATAAAACAACTTTCTTTAATTGGGGAAGCCTCTTTAAAAGTCTTTTATAAATCGTATCCTTTCCGGAAGCGCTCTTTCCCATTACATAGAATATTTTTCCCATATCATCTGCTCCATCTTTTATTCTGTCTTTTATTCTGTCTTTTATCTGATCTTTTATTTCATCTTTTATTTCATCTTTTATTTCATCTTTTATCTTATCTTTTATCTCAGCTTTTATCTTACCTTTTATCTGATCTTTCATCTTACCTTTTATTTCATCTTTTATCTAATCTTTTATCTTACCTTTTATCTGATCTTTTATCTTATCTTTAATTTTACTTTCCACCCAGTCCTGCTTCATCAACCACATAAAGCTCTCTGGAATCCTCATCCTCCATTCCCTGTACCGCAAGGCCCAGTTCCTTATACTTCATGATCAGATCAATGGATTTCTTATTTAAAACTTCCCCCGGTACAACGATAGGAATCCCCGGCGGGTACACATAAACAAATTCCGCCGATACCATTCCCTCTCCGTCGGGTATTGCGATCCTGTACCTGGGTTCATCCATAGCCTGAGCAATGGTCAGCCGGCATTCCGGTGTTCTCTCAAGCTCAGGACATAAGCTGATCTTACTTTCACAACCATCCTCCGTGGAAAGCCCGGAGTCAATATGAAGAAGGGCATTGCACAGCCGTTCAAGACCTTCCTGAGTATCAGCCAGAGTGGTTATGGCAGTCACATAGTCTGAACCGCACATTTCCATTTCCAGATGATATTCCCTTCTCAGCCTGTCATCCAGCCAGGTCCCCGATTTTCCCGTGCTCCTTGTGGAAATAATGATCTTGGAACGGTCCATGTCATAGATTCCATACGACCCCTTCTCCTGATCCGTAAGAAGCCTAAGATGCTTCAAACCAGACAGAACCTTTCGGATCTTTTCTATTTTACCGGAAAAGAGTTTCATCTGTTCCAGGCCTTCCCCGACCATATAGCGTATACAGCCCTCGATCCCCGCCATCAGTACGTAGGATGGGCTGCTGGTCTGATACATATGCACATAGCGGTCCAATCTCCCCATATCCCCATATCCTTCCCTGACATGCATAACAGCCGTCTGAGTAAAGGAAGGAAGGGTCTTATGAAGGCTTTGAATCACCACATCCGCTCCAAGCTCTAATGCGGAAACCGGAAATTCCCCCTCTCTCCCAAAGGAAAAGTGTGCTCCATGAGCTTCATCCACAATGAGAGGCAGGCGAAACCTATGAACGATCTCTGCAATAGCTTTAATATCAGATACAATTCCATCATAAGTTGGGGATACTACAAACACTGCCTGAATCGACGGATGGTTCATCAACATCTCTTCTATTTTTTCCGGAATTAATCCACCTTGGATACCGAATTCTGGTATGATTTGTGGATAAATGTATTCCGTTTTTAACTGATTGAGGAAAACTCCATGAAACGCTGACTTATGGCAGTTCCTGCTCATAAGAATGGTACCGCCCCTTGATACGGTCCCGCTTATAGCACTGAGTATTCCGCTGCTGCTGCCATTAATAAGATAATAAGTCTTGCTGCTTCCATAAATTCCTGCAGCCCATTCCATGGACTCCCTTAAAATCCCTTCCGGATGGTGCAAATTATCAAAACCGTCTATCTCCGTAATATCTATGGAAAAAGGATTTGGAAAATCAACTGCAAAAGATCCTTTACACTGCCTTTTATGTCCCGGCATATGAAAAGGATAAAAATCTGATTTCCCATATTCCATTAGCTTCTTTAATAAATTCGGTGTTTCATTCATAGTATGAACCGCCTTTCGACTGTATAAACCACTGGCCCACTTCCCTGTTTTTTTGCATTCTTCTACATAAATTAACCCTTTTAGTATAGCATCCTTATCCTCTCTTTACAATTTTTTCTCACAGCGCTATAATATAATTTCGGGAATAAAAAAGGAGATGATTATCATGAGATTAATCGAATTTAAAATGGAGCGCCCCGGTCTGGTAAAAGCGGGAGATGAAGTTCAGATCATAGAGAGGGAAGGAACCAGCAGCTACAGCTATATCATTGACCCTGCCGTGGCTATGTCCGGCTGCTATATGGGACGTGACCGGATCAAATCCGACCACGGAATTGTAAGAGAGATAAAACACAATGACCGTGGGTATTATGTGATTGTAGAATTCAATGAATGACCCCTTTACGATGAGCAACTTTACTTGCCCGAATCTCTGCATCTACAAAAATTGTTGCACAATAAAAAGCCCTGAAACATTTCTGTTTCAAGGCTTGTCCTGAGACACCGGGGATTCGAACCCCGGACAACTTGATTAAAAGTCAAGTGCTCTACCACCTGAGCTAGTATCCCATATGCCCAAAGCCGGAATCGAACCAGCGACACGAGGATTTTCAGTCCTCTGCTCTACCAACTGAGCTATCTGGGCCTATGCACTTTCATTAGTACACGTTTTCCTAAAATTACTCAAAAAAAATTGCGGGGGCAGGATTTGAACCTGCGACCTTCGGGTTATGAGCCCGACGAGCTTCCAGACTGCTCCACCCCGCGTTATTTATTTATATTATATGCAGTGATTAAGATTTTAATCACCAAATGGATGGAGATGGATTCGAACCATCGAAGCTGTCGCAACAGATTTACAGTCTGCCCCCTTTGGCCACTCGGGAACCCATCCATGTTTTTTCTAGTGATGCAAGCCGATGATCGGACTCGAACCGATAACCTGCTGATTACAAATCAGCTGCTCTGCCAATTGAGCCACATCGGCACAACTCTTCTCATGCGTGTCGCTTTGCATACCGAATGGGACCTATAGGGCTCGAACCTATGACCCTCTGCTTGTAAGGCAGATGCTCTCCCAGCTGAGCTAAGATCCCATGATCAAAATTTAGTTTTAAACGACCCGGATGGGACTCGAACCCACGACCTCCGCCGTGACAGGGCGGCGCTCTAACCAACTGAGCCACCAGGCCAAAACTTATTGAAGGTTACT